>NZ_JBXAMO010000009.1:0-80643 GCF_058800725.1 Tardiphaga sp. GW822-FHT04G09
CTCTCCTCATCCCCGTCAGGGGATCATAATTGGAAAATTCCAGTTCAGACTGGCCTAATTCGGCGGGGGCACGTCAGCTCCGCTATCGCTCGATGCGAAGTGCGGATTAGCGTCAGCAGATGACGATTGTGTGATTTTACATTGCAATCTTTACGAGTTGGCGGATCCGGAGTGCGTCGGGTTGTGAGGCAACGAAAATCTGCAAGCCCCCAATATGTAACCTGCTTACAGGAATTGCACCTTGCGGGGAACAATCGGGACGCAAAGATGTCGCAAAGTTTGCGGTTATGCGCATCTTGGACAAGTCGAGCGGCAAGGCTACTATGATGTCGACTAATGTTGGATCTCTCATGACCGAACTGACTGATGCTACCACTTATGGTAAGCGGCAAGATATTGTTTCGCTGCTTAAATTTGTGATGATCCAAAATTCGCTGCCGCTCTGGTCCACGGAAGGCTGGGACTCCAAGAGCGGCGGTTTCATTGAGCGCCTTGACCGTGAGGGCAATGCTGATATCTCAGCTCCCCGCCGTGTCCGCGTTCAGGCACGCCAGATCTACTGTTTCGCCAAGGCAGCGCAGCTCGGCTGGTATCCTGACGGCGCCGAGATTGCGCGCAAAGGTCTCGATTACATGCTGGCCAAGGCGAAGGCGCCGAATGGCAAGCCGGGCTTCGTGCATATTCTCGCGCCAGATGGCTCGGTGCTCAATCCGCTGCGCGACACATATGATCATGCCTTCGTTCTTCTCGCGCTCGCGACCGTGTATCAACTCGATCGCGATGCGCGCGTGCGCGCCGAGATCGACGAATTGATGCAGTTCATCGATACGCAACTGCGCTCGCCAGACGGCGGTTATCTCGAGGGCGTGCCGGCGTCGATGCCGCGTCGGCAGAATCCGCAGATGCATCTGCTGGAGGCCTTCATCGCCGCCTTTGACGCGACCCATGATCAGGCATTTCAGGCGCGGGCCGGTGATCTTTTCGGTCTGTTTGCATCGAACCTGTTCGATGCAAACAAGGGCGTGCTCGGCGAATATTTCGAACAGGACTGGTCGCGGATCGAGCCGGTCAGCGTCGAGCCCGGCCATCAGGCTGAATGGGTCTGGCTGCTCAAGGGCTTCGAGCGCATCACCGGCTGCCCGACCGGCAAGCAGCGTGCAGCGTTGTTCGAATCCGCGCTGCGCTATCGCGATGCCACCGGCTGTCTGGCGGACGAAGGCGACGCCCAGGGCAATATCGTCAAGGCCACACGGCGCTGCTGGCCGCAGACCGAGATCATCAAGGCCTTCGTCGCGCAGGCGGAGTCAGGCGTCGAGGGCGCGGCCGACCAGGCACGGGCAGCGCTGATGCGGCTGGACAAATATTATCTGCAGCATCCCGTCAAAGGCGGCTGGTACGATCAATTCGACGGTGAGGGACACTCGCTGGTCGATACGATTCCGGCGTCATCCTTCTATCATATTCTATGCGCGGTCGCTGAAGCCGAACGGGTGCTCGGCGCCTGACCGGCTGTGCGATCTAGCGGATGGCTTCGTTCGGATCCGTCGGCTTGGTCCGGAACACCACGAAATGCGACATCGTGAAGTTCACGATGAAGCTGACCAAAATGGCGAGAAGCTTGGCGGCATAGACCGGCATGAAATGCGACAGCACCACCAGCGTCGTCGTGGTCGCGATCACGCCTAATACACCGGAGGCGACGAAGCTGAGATAATCCTTCCGGCGCAGCACGCGGCCGGATTCGGCGCGGAACGTGATCATGGTGTTCATCACGTAGGAACACGATACGGCCACCAGCCAGGCTATGACATTGGCGGGCACCAGCGGCAGCTTCAGCACCTGATAGGCAAAGGTGAAGATGGCGAGATCGATGAGGGTGTTGCCGAGGCCGATCACGCCGAAGCTGATGATCTTCGACACCGTGGGGCGCGACAGCCAGGTCTCGACAATTTGTGGTAAAATCAGTCTCACGGCAGCAGGTATCCTCGATCTGGGCGGCTGCATAGCAGGATCGCCCGGGGAAGTCCGGCTTTTTATGATGCGCCGCGGCAGTCCTGCGCGGTCAGTTCCCGCGCTCGTCGGCGATGATCTTGCCGTCATTGGGTAGCGAGGCCGGCGCCACCAGCTCCACGGCGCCGCCGAGCTTGCTGACGGCCCTGAGCGTGGCTGTGACGGTCTCCTGCAGCCCGGGGCTGTCCTGGGCAGCCGTTTCGGCTTTCAGCACCATGGCGTCATTTTCACCGTCTCTGGACACCACCAGCCGTAGCCGCCCGAGTTCCGGATGCCGCTTGCCGATTTCGGCGACCTGTTCGGGCCGCACGAACATGCCCTTGACCTTGGTGGCCTGGTCGGCACGGCCCATCCAGCCCCGGATGCGCATATTGCTCCGGCCGCAGGCGCTGTGGCCGGGCAGGGCGGCCGTCAGGTCGCCCAGCGCCAGCCGTATCCACGGGTGGTGCGGATCCAGCGACGTCACCACGATCTCGCCGACATCGCCCTCGGCCACGGGCTCGCCGGTCCCCGGGGTCACGATTTCCAGGATCAGGTCCTCATTGACAATCAGGCCATCGCGAGCCGTGCTCTCATAGGCGATGAAGCCCAGGTCAGCCGTGGCGAAGGCCTGATAGGCGTCAACACCGCGGGAGGCGATCTCGGCCTGCAACGATGGCGGGAAGGCTGCGCCGGACACCATGGCGCGCTTGATGGACGAGACGTCGCGATTGGCCGCCTGTGCGGCATCGAGCAGGATCTTCAGAAAATCCGGCGTGCCGCTATAGGCGGATGGCCGATAGGCCTCGACCAGTTCCAGTTGTTGTTCGGTATTACCCGGGCCGGCGGGGATCACGGCACAACCGAGCGCCCGCGCGGCGCCGTCGAAGATGAACCCGCCGGGGGTCAGGTGATAGCTGAAAGTATTCAGCACCACGTCGCCCGCGCGGAAACCTGCGGCATAGAGCGCACGCGCACCGCGCCAGGGATCGGCCTGTTTCGATTCCGGCTCGAAAATGGGCCCCGGCGAGGTGAACAACCGGCCGAACGAGCCGGTCGCGCCTGACACGAAGCCGCCGAACGGCGGGCTGGCCTTGTGCAGGGCCGGCAGGTCGGATTTGCGCAGCACCGGCAATTGCGCCAGCGCGGCGCGGTTGACGATGGCAGCGGGATTGATGCCCTTGAGATGCTCCGCATAGGCCGGCGCCTGCATCGCGTGGCGCAGCACATCCGGCAGGCGCGAAAACAGATTGGCCTGGCGCTGCGACGGATCGCAATTTTCGAGTGTGTCGAAGTGGCGCATCTGGGTGTGTCCTGGTCGTTTGACGTCGTTACGTTGTTCCGGTGCTCTGTCGTGCCGTGCTAGCGGGACATCATGTCGTCAGAACGCATTGTCCAATGGCTCGAAAGCTTCGGCCAACTCGATTATCCTGCTGCCGTCGTGCTGGCCGCGCTGGTGGTTGCGTCTTCGTTTTTGCCAGTCCCGCGAACAGTCATCGTGCTCGGTGCCGGTGCTGCATTCGGTTTGCGCTCTCTCGTCGTCATTGTTCCAGTCGCCGTGGCTGCATCCGTTCTGGCCTTCATGCTGGCGCGCTCCGTTCTGCGCGGTTGGGTTGAACGGCAGACCGGGAAACGCGCGGCCTGGCGCCTCATTGCCCAGGCCGTCGACGACGAGGGCTGGCGCATTGTCGCACTGATGCGGTTCGGCGGACCGTTGCCCAATTCGGTGCAAAATTATCTGTTCGGTTTGACAAATATCGGACTGCTCCCGTTCGCCCTGGTCACTTTCGTGTTCACGCTGCCGCAGATCGTGCTTTACGTGTATCTCGGTGCGTCCGGACGGGCGCTGCTGCTCGATGATGGACCGATGCCGCTCAACCGCGTGCTGATTGCCGTGGCCCTGGTCATTGTGCTTGTCATCCTGTTGCTGGTGTCGCGCCGTATTCGCGCGATCCTCGCGCGCAAGACCGGCATCGCGACCTGCGGGGCCGTGAGCAGCTAAAGCCATCGCTTCCTGCGCTTGAAGCTCTTCAGGTTCTTGAAACTCTTGCGCTGGTCGCCGGCGCCGCCGAGATAGAATTCCTTCACGTCCTCGTTGTCGCGCAGCTCATCGGCCGTGCCGTCGAGCACCACCTTGCCCTGTTCCATGATGTAGCCATGGCTGGCCACCGACAGCGCCGCACGCGCATTCTGCTCGACGAGCAGAATGGTGACGCCGAGATCGTGGTTGATCTTCTTAATGATGGCGAACACCTCCTTCACCAGCAGCGGCGACAGTCCCATGGACGGCTCGTCCATCAGGATCATCCTCGGCCGCGCCATCAACGCACGCCCGATCGCCAGCATCTGCTGCTCGCCGCCGGAGAGATAGCCGGCGAGGCCGGTGCGCTCCTTCAGGCGCGGGAAATAATCGAACACCATATCGATATCAGAGGCGACCTCGTTGTCGCGCCGGGTGAAGGCGCCGAGGCGGAGGTTCTCCAGTGACGTCATGTCGGAGACGATGCGACGGCCTTCCATCACCTGGAAGATGCCGCGGCGGACGATCTTGTCGGGATCGATGCCGTCGATGCGCGCGCCATCGAACAGGATCTCGCCGCGCGTGACTTCACCGTCTTCGGTTTTCAGGAGCCCGGAGATCGCCTTCAGCGTCGTCGACTTGCCGGCACCATTGGCGCCGAGCAGCGCGACGATCGCGCCCTTCGGCACCTCCATGCTGAGACCGCGCAACACCAGGATGACGTCGTCATAGACGACTTCGATGTTACGGATGTCGAGCAGGGGGGCGGTGACGGGGGCTGTTGAAACTTGCGCGCTGGTGTCGATAGCTGTCTGCATCAATGACGCTCCTGAGATCGGCTGGTGCTAACCTCTCCCCGCCTGCGGGGAGAGGTCGACCCGGCGTAGCGCAGCGAAGCCGGGGCGGTTGAGGGGGACTGTCCACTTGCTCCGAGCCCGCGCAGGCTCCCCCTCATCCGTTGCAGACTGCGTCCGCGCCACCTTCTCCCCGCCTAGCGAAGCGTCGCTTCGCCTTGCGGGGAGAAGGAAAGGACTACCACCCATGCCATTCCGGCTTGCGTGGCAGCTCGACGGTCTTCACCTTTTCGAGCTTGATCGTGCCCTTGGCCATCAGGTCGTTGAGATCGCCGTCGGTCGAACCGGAAACCTTCGAGCGATACAGATCGACCTTGGTGGTCGGACGGTGATCCTTGTCGGTCCAGGTCGAGGGATTGCAGACGCCGTCCATGCCGGCCGGCACCCAATCCTTCTTCTGGTAGAAGCCCTTGGCGACGTTCTCGCCGGTGGCGCCGCCGTTCTTCGCGGCCCAGTCGAGCGCTTCCTTCATATAGAGCGAGGTGCAGACCGCCGCGATGTAGTGCACCGGGCGATAGATCTTGCCGGAGGGATCGGAGATCTTGGAGATTTCCTGCACCGTCTTCATGCCGGGCGCGTTGCCGCCCCAGCTCACCGCTGTGCGCAGCGGGAAGATCACGCCATCGGCAGCATCGCCTGCCGCCTTCGCGGCGTTTTCATCCATGCCCCACACATTGCTCATGAACTGCACGTCGACACCGGCCGCCTTGCAGGCCTTCATCACCGAGATGTTGGAGGCCGCGGTGTTGCCAAGATAGGCGTAATTGGCACCGGCGCTCTTCAGGCTGAGGCACTGCGCGCTGTAATCACCGGGCGTGAGTGCGAAGACCAATGGCGGCAGCACTTCAAAGCCGAGTTCGGCGGCGAGTGCTTCACCCGCAGCCTTTGGTGCGTTGGGGTAGGGATGATTGGCGCCCATATGGACATATTTGGGCTTGCCACTCTTGCCCTTCGCCTTCCAGTCTTCCGCCGCCCAGGTCAGCTCGGCGCGCAGCGCGTCCGAATAGGACGGGCCGTAAAAGAAATTATACGGCGCAGGTTTTGCCTTGCCGCCGGCGCCGGTCGGATCGGTCAGCGCGGCCGAGTAGGAGCCCGAGATATCCGGGATCTTGTCCTGCGCGAGGAAGCCGGTGAGCGCCTCGGTATCCGCAGTGCCCCAGCCCATGATGGCCGCGACCTTGTCGGCGCCCGACCATTTCTTGTACAGCGCGATGGCGCGCGGCACCTGATAGCCGTAATCGTTGCTATCGAGATTGACCTGCTTGCCACCGATGCCGCCGTGCTTGTTGATCCAGGCATAGGTATCGACAACGCCCTGGCCATAGGGCGTGCCGACATCGGAGGTGCCGCCGGAATAATCGGCGAGATGGCCGACGGCGATCTGCGCCTGCGCACTGGCGGACGCCCCCGCGATGAGAAGGGCAATGGAGGCGGACGCAAGATATGATTTCATCGTCATGAGCATTCTCCCGTTGGATTTTAGTTTTTATCGTTTCGTCCAGTCATCCCGTCCTCAATGCGAGAACGGGTAGAGTTTCCAGTAGGTCTTGATCTGCCGCCAGCGATGCGCGAGCCCGTCCGGCTCGAACACTAGGAACGTGATGATGATGAGGCCGATGGCGATCTCGCGCAGGAATGTGAGGTTGTTATTGAGCGCAAGCGCCTTGTCGATGACGCCGCCTTTCAGTTCCATGCTGATCCATTCCATCGCTTCCGGCACCAGCATCACGAAAGCCGTGCCCATCAGCGTGCCCATGATCGAACCGGTCCCGCCGATGATGACCATGGCGAGGAGCAGGATCGAACGCTCGATGCCGAAGCCTTCGTTGGAGACCACGAGCTGGTAATGCGCATAGAGTGCGCCGGCGATGCCGGCAAAGAACGCGGCCAGACCAAACGACAGCGTGCGATATTTGGTGAGATTGATGCCCATGATCTCGGCGGAGAGATAATGGTCGCGCACCGCCACCAGCGCGCGCCCATCGCGTGAGCGCATCAGATTGGTGACCAGCAGATAGCTGACGACCACATAGGCGAGCACGACGTAGAAGTACTTCCGGTCGCCGCGCAGCTCATAGTCGAAGATCGAGAACGGCTTGGCCATTGCCGGCACCGAGCCGCCGGAGAACCATTCGGCGCGCGAGAAGAAGTCGATCAGGATGTATTGCGCAGCAAGCGTGGCGATGACGAGATAGAGCCCCTTGAGCCGTGCCGCCGGCAGACCGAAGATCAGGCCGACAATCGCGGTGACGATGCCTGCCAGCGGGATCGCAAAGAACACCGGGATCGGCGTCTTGTTGGAGATATAGGCCGAGGTGAAGGCGCCGAGCAGGAAGAAGGCGGCATGGCCGATCGAGATCTGGCCGGTAAAGCCGACCAGGATGTTGAGCCCCAGCGCCGCGATGCCGTAGATGCCGATCACGATCATCTGGCTGAGCCAGTATTCGCTGAGCAGTTGCGGCGCGAAGCAGATCAGCACCACGCCGAGGATCGCGAAATTGCGGCTGGTGGTGGTCGGGAAAATGGTGGTGTCGACCGCATAGCTGGTGCGGAAGTCGCCGGCCGGGATGAGGGAGGGACTGGCCATGATGCTTATACCCGCTCGATGTCTTTGGTGCCGAACAGGCCGTAAGGCTTGATCATGAGGATGATGATGAGCACGTAGAACGGGGCGACTTCGTAGAGGTTGCCCCAGTGCAGATATTCGCTGTCGATGAATTGCGCGAAGTTCTCGAGTAGGCCGATGATGATGCCGCCGACCACGGCGCCGCCGATGGAGTCGAGGCCGCCGAGGATCACGGCGGGGAACACCTTGATGCCGTAGATCGACAGGCCCGATGACACGCCATTGACCACGGCAACCACCACACCCGCGACAGCGGAGACCATCGCCGAGATCGCCCAGGCCATGGCGAACACGGTCTTCACGGAAATGCCGAGTGACTGTGCCACCTGCTGGTTGAAGGCGGTGGCGCGCATCGCCAGACCCCACTTCGACACTTTGAAGAACCACGCCATGCCGAGCATCATCAGCACCGACACCACGAGGCTCATGACATAGACAGTCTGGATCTGCAGGCTGCCTATCGTCACCGACTGGCTGGTGAAGACGCGCGGGAACGGCTGCGGGTTGACGCCGTAGATCCATTTCAGCGCCGCCTGGAATACGGCCGACAGTGCGATGGTCACCATGATGACGGATATAATGGGCTCGCCGATCAGCGGCCTGAGGACGACGACCTGCACCAGAATGCCGAAGGCGAACATGAACACCAGCGTCATCGGCATGCCCAGCCAGAACGGCACCTGATATTTGGTCAGCAGCGTCCAGCACACCCAGGCGCCGATCAATAGCAGTTCGCCCTGCGCGAAATTCACGACCTGCGTGGCCTTGTAGATCAGCACGAATGACATGGCGACCACGCCATACAGCGTGCCGACCACGAGGCCGTTGACGAGGAGCTGAAGAAGGAACTGCGTGTTCATGCTGTCGGTCTCACTCGGCGGCCTGCATGGCGCGATCCCGCGCCATGTCCACCACAACCAATCTCGTGCGGATGCGTTGGGAGGTGCCGTCCTGGAAGCGGATGGTGGTGTCGACGGGGATATCCCGCGCACCGCCATAGATGCCGTCGATGATATCCGCGTACTTCTCGTTGATGACGCTGCGGCGGACCTTCCGCGTGCGGGTCAGCTCGCCGTCGTCGGCGTCGAGTTCCTTGTAGAGCAGCAGGAATTTGGCGATGCGCTGGGCGGGCGGCAGCGTGGCATTCACCGTCTCGACTTCCTTGCGGATCATCTCATAGACCTCCGGGCGCGACGACAGGTCCGTATAAGTGGTGAACGAGATGCGGTTCTTCTCGGCCCATTTCGAGATGATGGAGAAGCGGATGCAGATCATCGCCGCAAGCGCATCGCGATTGTCGCCGAGCACCACGGTCTCGGCGATATAGGGCGAGAATTTCAGCTTGTTCTCGATATATTGCGGCGAGAAACGCTCGCCGCGCGCGGTCTGCGCCAGATCCTTGATGCGGTCGATGACCACGAGCTGCTTGTTATTGTTGAAATAGCCGGCATCGCCCGAATGCATCCAGCCGTCGCGCAGATCGGCGGCGGAGGCTTCCGGTGCCTTGTAATAGCCGAGGAACATGTTGGGGTGCCTGACCACGATCTCGCCGACACCCTGCACATCGGGATCGCGGATTTCGATCTCGATGCCGCTGCCCATGGCAATGCCGGTGGTGTCGGGATCGACGGCGTCCGGCGCATGCAGTGTGAAGGCGCCAAGTGTTTCGGTCTGGCCGTACAGCGTGCGCAGCGGCACGCCCATGGCGCGGAAAAACTTGAAAGTATCGGGGCCAAGTGCGGCGCCGCCGGTGGCGGCCGAGCGCAGCCGTGTGAAGCCCAGGCGATCGCGCAGCGCGCGGAACAGCAGCGTATCGGCCACGGCCGAGCGCTTGCCCTGCGCGAGCGCGGAAAGGCCCGACTTCATGCCGAGCTGATACAGGCTCTGCTTCAGCGGCGACGAATCCATCACCCGCGCGCGCACATCGGCGGCGATGCCTTCCCAGACACGCGGCGCGAACAGCACGAAGGTGGGCGCGATCTCGCGGAAATCGTTCATCATGGTATCGGCCTGCTCGACGAAGTTGACCTTCATCCGGCTCAGCAGGCCTTTGCCGAGCGCATAGACCTGTTCCATGATCCAGGGCAGCGGCAGCACCGAGACATATTCGTCGTCCGATCCCTTCGGGTCGAACGATAGATACACTGCGCAGTGGCCGAGCACGCGGCCGGCTGCCAGCATCGCCAGCTTGGGATTCGACGTGGTGCCGGAGGTGGTGCAGAGGATCGCGACATCCTCGCCCTTGGTTACATCGACGAGCTGATCGTAGAGAGCGGGCTCGCGTGCCGCACGATCGCGCCCCATCTGCGCGAGCCTGTCGGCTTGCAGCAGACGCGGGTCGTCATATTTCCGCATGCCGCGCGGATCGCTGTAGATGATGTGCTTCAGCGCCGGCACGCGCTCGGCGAGGGTGAGCAGCTTGTCGACCTGTTCTTCATCCTCGGCGAACACGATCTTGGCTTCGCCGTAGTTCAGCAGATAGGCGGCTTCCTCATCGAGCACGTCGCGATAGAGGCCGAGGCTCATGCCGCCGATGGCATGGGCGGCGATCTCGGCCGCGACCCAGTCCGGCCTGTTGTCGCCGATAATGCCGATAACGTCGCCATGGGCGACGCCGAGTTCGGCCATGCCGAGCGTGAAATCCTTCACCCGTGTGTGGTAATCATTCCAGGTGAACTCCCGCCACAGGCCGAAATCCTTCTCGCGCAGCGCGATCTCCTGGCCGTGTTCCCTGGCGTTGAGGCGAAGCAGTTTCGGATAGGTATCTGCCTGTTTGACGCGTCCGGCGTAGTCCATCATGCCGCATTCTCCGCGGCGATGGGCGCATGGTCGGGATCGACGAGCGCTTCGTCTTCTTCACCGAGATAGGCGCGCTTGACGTGGGGATCGGCCAGCACGGCGGCAGGATCGCCCTCGGCGATCTTGCGGCCGAAATCCAGCACCATCACCCGATGCGAGATGTCCATCACGACGCCCATGTCGTGTTCGATCATCATCACTGTCATCCCGTATTCTTCGTTGAGATCGACGATGTAGCGAGCCATGTCCTCCTTCTCCTCGAAGTTCATGCCGGCCATTGGCTCGTCGAGGAGGATCAGGTTCGGCTCCAGCGCCATCGCACGCGCGAGTTCGACGCGTTTGCGGAGACCATAGGGAAGGGTACCGGCGGTGGCCTTGCGGACGCTCTGCAGGTCGAGAAAGTCGATGATCTCCTCGACCTTGCGGCGATGCTCGAGCTCTTCCTTGCGCGCGCCGGTCAGCCAGTACAGCGAGCCGGTGAGGAAGTTGTTCTTCAGGAGGTGGTGGCGGCCGACCATGATGTTGTCGAGCACGCTCATATGGTGGAACAGCGCGAGATTCTGGAAGGTGCGGCCGATGCCGAGGCCGGGGCGGGCGTTGGGATTGAGACCCGTAATGTTTTTGCCGTGATAGAACAGCTGGCCTTCGGTGGGGCGATAGCGACCCGAGATGCAGTTGACGATGGAGGTCTTGCCGGCGCCGTTCGGCCCGATGATCGAGAACAGCTCACCGTCATTGACAGCGAAACTCACATCGGTAAGCGCGCGAACGCCACCAAAGCGCAGTGAAACCCCGCATACATCCAGAGCAACCGCCACGCAAATCCTCCCAGATACGGCGCTTGTCGCGCTCTTTATCCATGTTCCTCGGATGGTCCCGAGCCTACATCGCCCGGTCGCGCTAAGCCATTCTACTAATGACCTTTCGCGGTGGTCTTCCCTACGTCAAATCGGTATCCTGAATTGTCTCGCGGCGGACAATCTGCCTGCCAATTTGTCGCGCGAGCGTTCTTTTGCGCCGCAACATTCAAAGTGAAGCCGGACCCTATGATTGCTGCAGATCATCTCAAGCGCATCGCGGCGTGGGCGCGGGACCTGAACGAGAAGGAGATCGAGGTCGCCCGCGCGGGCATCGTCGAGAAGTCGTTCAAGGCGAATGAATTCGTCTCCATGCGCGGCGATCAGTTCGACTACTGGACCGGCGTGGTGAGCGGTCTGGCAAAGATCGGCACCATCTCGCGCAGTGGCAAGGAAGTGAGCATCACTGGCCTGACGGCCGGCGCATGGTTTGGCGAGGGCAGCGTGCTGAAGAACGAGCCGCGCCGTTACGACATCGTCGCGCTGCGCGACTCGCGGCTTGCGCTGATGGAGCGCTCGGCCTTCCTGTGGCTGTTCGAGAACAGTGTCGGCTTCAACCGCTTCCTGGTCTCGCTGTTGAACGAACGGCTCGGTCAGTTCATCGCGCTGACGGAATACGGGCGCATGCTCGATGCCACCGGCCGCCTCGCGCGCTGCATTGCCTCGCTGTTCAACCCGATCCTGTATCGCGACGCGAGCCGCCATCTGGACATCACGCAGGAGGAGCTCGGCTCGATCACCGGCATCTCCCGGCAGAAGGCCAACCAGTGCCTGCAGACGCTGGAAAAGGAAGGTCTGCTGCGGCTTGAATATGGCGGCGTGACAGTGGTCGATCTTGAAAAGCTGGGCAGCTACGGGGAGTAGCATCTTCCCTCTCCCCGCCCGGGCGAAGCGAAGCTTCGCTAGGCGGGGAGAGGTGAGGAAGGTCGCCACTACACCTCCAGCCATTCCTTGCGCACGGCGTCATTGGCCTTGAGCTCTGCCGGCGTGCCTTCGAATACGATGCGGCCGTGGCCCATTACATAGACCCGGTGCGAGATGCGCAGCGCGATCGACAGCTTCTGCTCGACCAGCAGGATCGCGACGCCGCGGCGCGCAATCTCGGCGATGAGATCGCCGACCTGCTGCACGATGATCGGTGCCAGGCCCTCGGTCGGCTCGTCGATCATCACCAGTTCAGGATCGCCCATCAGCGTCCGGCAGATCGTCAGCATCTGCTTCTCGCCGCCGGAGAGCACGCCGGCGGCTGTGTCCGCGCGTGCAGCGAGGTTGGGAAACATGCCGAGCATGTCGTCGAGCTTCCACTTGCCGGGATGTCGCGGATCCTTGACGCCCAGCATGAGATTTTGGCGCACCGTGAGACCCGGAAAGATGTCGCGATGTTCGGGGACATAGCCGAGGCCGAGATGCGCGATCTTGAAGCTCGGCAGGCCGGCGATATTGGTGCCCTTGAAGGTGATGGTGCCGTGCGGCGGCACTTCGCCCATGATGGCCTTCACGGTGGTCGAGCGCCCGACGCCGTTACGGCCGAGCAGGCTGACGACTTCGCCGGCATCGATATGCAGGTCGACGCCCTGCAGGATGTGGCTCTTGCCGTAATAGGCGTGCAGGTCCTGAACTTGGAGCATCACGCCACTTCCTCGCCGAGATAGGCTTCCTTGACCTTCGGATTGCCTCGGATTTCCTCCGGCGTCCCCGAGGCGATGATCTGGCCATAGACGAGAACCGAGATGCGGTCGGCGAGGCCGAACACCACGCTCATATCGTGCTCCACGATCAGCAGCGTGCGGCCCTCGGTGAGCCGCCGGATCAGCGCCACGGCGCGTTCGGTCTCGGCGTGACTCATGCCGGCGGTGGGCTCGTCCAGCAGGATGACGTCGGCGCCGCCTGCAATGGTGATGCCGATTTCGAGCGCCCGCTGTTCGGCATAGGTCAAAAGGCCGGCGGGCACGTCGCGGCGCGATACGAGGTTGATATCCTGCAGGATCTGCGCGGTGCGGTCGCGCACCTCGGGCAGGTTGTCGACATTCTTCCAGAACGCGTAGCGATGGCCGGTCGCCCATAGCACGGCGCAGCGCAGGTTTTCCCACACGCTCATCTTGGCGAACACGTTGGTGACCTGGAACGAGCGCGATAGTCCGCGGCGGTTGATCTGGAATGGCGGCAGGCCGGAGATTACCTGATCACGCAGCAGGATGCTGCCGGCTGACGGCTTCATATAGCCTGATATCAGATTGAACAGTGTGGATTTGCCGGCGCCGTTGGGGCCGATCAGTGCATGGCGCTCGCCTTGCGCAACCGTCAGGTTGACGTTGCGGATGACGGAGGTGATGCCGAAGGTCTTCTCGACGCCGCGCAGTTCGATGGCGGTGCTCATGCGGCCACTCCCTTCTCGCGCGCGGCGGTGAGGGCGTCGTCCCAGCTTGCCGCGACCCGTGCCCATGTCTTGCGCGCAAGCAGGAAGCCGCCGATCAGCAGCACGGCCGCAACGGCCCAGATCGCGGGATTTGCCGCATCGAACGGGATACCGAAGGCCTTGATGTGCGAGTCCTCGTTGGGATTGACGGTAAAGTGCACGATGGTCTCGATCATCAGCATCAATCCGGTGATCATCGCCAGCGTCGGTATGAAGGCGACGAGATAGCTCGGCAACACGCGGCTGAGCATACCGCCCTTCAGCAGCGGACGGTGCATCATCAGCAGCCCCGTGATGCCGCCGGGCGCGAACATCACCACGGCGATGAAGATCAGGCCGAAATAGAGCTGCCAGACCTGCGTAAGGTCGGAGAGCCCGAGCGACAGCAGCGTGACGAAGATCGCGCCGACGATCGGGCCGATGAAGAAGCCGACGCCGCCGATATAGGTGGCGAACAATACGGTGCCGGACTGCACGGCGCCGAGATAGGCGGAGTTGGCGATCTCGAAATTGATCGCGGCCAGTGCGCCTGCAATGCCGGCGAACAGGCCGGAGAAGCAGAAGGCGATATAGCGGATGATGTGCGGATCGTAGCCGACGAATTGCACGCGCTCGGGATTGTCGCGCACGGCATTGCACATGCGCCCCAGCGGGGTGCGGGTGAGGGCGTACATGGCGATCACTGCAATCAGCGTCCAGGCCGCGACGAGATAATAGATCTGGATCTGCGGACCGAAGCTCCAGTCGAACAGGCGCAGGACCTTGGTGCGGTTGGCGGAGACGCCGGCCTCGCCGCCGAAGAAGGTACGCAGAATCAGCGCCGACGACGCCATTAGTTCTGCGACGCCGAGCGAGATCATCGCAAAGGCCGTGCCGGAGCGCCGCGTCGAAACCCAGCCGAGCAGCATGGCGAAGATCAGGCCGGCCGCACCGCCGACCAACGGGATGACAGGCAGCGGAATGGCAAACTTGTTCCTGGCGACGATGTTGATGGCGTGGATCGCGAGGAACCCGCCGAGGCCATAATAGACTGCGTGGCCGAAGGACAGCATGCCGGTCTGGCCGAGCAGGATATTGTAGGACAGCGAGAAGATGATCGAGATGCCGATCAGGCTGAAGGTTGTCAGTGATCCGCCCGATGAAAACAGTTTCGGCAGCACCAGCAGGACCAGCGCAGCAGCGATCCAGATGCCGTAGAATTTCATCCGGTCGGAGGCGGCGGGGCGCGGCGGCGCGATGGTTGCCGGAATCTTGGCTAAGGCGTCGCTCATGTGTCGCGTGTTCCCAAGAGGCCCATCGGGCGGAAGATCAGGATCAGCACCAGCAGCAGATAGGGCATGATCGGCGCGATCTGGGCGACGGTGACGTTCCAGATGTCGGACAGCCATGTGGCGGCGTAGTCGGGACCAAGTGGGCCAAAGGCGCCGGCCAGTGAGCCATCCATGGAGACTGCGAAAGTCTGTATCAGGCCGATCAGCAGCGACGCGATGAAGGCGCCGGGTAGCGAGCCCAGGCCTCCGACCACCACAACCACGAACAGGATAGGACCGAGCAGGCCGGCCATGTTCGACTGCGTGACAAGGGCAGGGCCGGCAATGACGCCGGCGACGGCGGCCAGCGCAGTGCCGACGCCGAACACCAGCATGAAGATGCGCCCGACATTGTGGCCGAGATGCCCGACCATATGCGGATGCGTCAGCGCAGCCTGGACAATGAGGCCGATCCGCGTGCGCTTCAGTACCACCAGCAATCCCACGAAGATCACGATCGACACGACGAGCATGAATATCTTGAAGGCGGGGTAGTTGGTCGAGAACAGCGTGAAGGCCGGGAAGTCGAGCAGCGGAGGCACGCGGAAATCGACGGGATTCTTGCCCCAGATGATCTGGACGATTTCCTCGATGGCAAAAGCAAGCCCGAAGGTAAACAGCAGTTCGGCGACATGGCCGTTCTTGTGGACGTGGCGCAGGCCGTAGCGTTCGACGGCGGCGCCGAGCGCACCGGCGAGCAGCGGCGCGATGATCAGCGCCGGCCAGAAGCCAAACCAGCGGCTGATCTGGAAGCCGAAGAACGCGCCGAGCATGTAGAAACTGGCATGGGCGAAGTTCAGTACGCCGAGCATGCTGAAGATCACCGTCAGGCCGGAGGCCATCAGGAACAGCAGCATACCGTACAGCACGCCATTGAGCGTGGAGATGACAATCAGTTCAAGCACGAAGCGTCTGCCTCTCGCGTGAGGAGTGTGGCGGCGTTTTGACCTCTCCCTTTTTCCGGGGAAGGTCGGATTGCGTAGCAATCGGGGTGAGGGGGCAGCGAGTGAAACTGAGAGCCCCCTCATCCGTCCAGAACTTGCTCTGCAAGTTCGGTCCACCTTCTCCCTGCCTAGCGAAGCTTCGCTTCGCCGGGCGGGGAGAAGGCAGCGAGGCGCATGCCGCTTACGGCCGTTCCATCTTGCAGGTCGTTGGCAGCACGGTCTGTGCCGTGTCGACCTTGGCGACCGTCTTCCAGCCCCAGCCGGTCTTTTCCTCGTCGAACGGTTCCTTGTTCTTCAGCTCGCCGAATTGCGCGATATACATCGGCTGGAAGAACTGATGATCGTCCTTGCGCATGGTGGCTTGTCCGCCGTTCAGCACTTCGAAATTCAAGCCTTCAAGTGCTGCGGCGACCTTCACGGGATCGAGCGACTTCGCTTTCTCGGCGGCAGCGGCGAACATGCGCATTTCGTTGACGGCACGGGGATACACGTTCGTCTGCCCGTCGAACTTCGCACGGAATGCCTTTTCGAAGGCCTGCGCTTCAGGCGTGCTTCCGTTCGGAAGGCCTTCGACGATGCCGTATACCTGGTCGTTGAGGCCCGCCTGCTTGATCGCGGTGGGGCCGCCGGCGCCGCCAGCATAATAAGTGTACCAGTTCACCTTCAGGCCGGAATCAGCCGCCGCTTTCAGCAGCAGCGCAATGTCCTGTCCCCAGTTGCCGGTGACGACACTGTCGGCGCCGGAGGCCTTGATCTTGGCAACATAGGGCGCGAAGTCAGTGATCTTCAGCAGCGGGTGCAGTTCGTCGCCGACGATCTGGACATCCGGGCGCTTCGTTTTCAGCATGGCGCGGGCCTGAGTGCGGACCGACTGGCCGAAGGAATAATCCTGATTGATCAGGTAGACCTTCTTCACGCTTGGCGTGGTCTTCATATAGTTGGTGAGCGCTTCCATCTTGATGTCGGAGCTCGCATCCCAGCGGAAATGCCAGAAGCTGCATTTCTCGTTGGTCAGAACCGGATCGACGGCGGCATAGTTGAAGTACAGCACTTCCTTGCCGGGATTGCGGTCATTGAACTTGGTGACGAAGTCGGACAGAGCGCCGGCGACCGACGAGCCATTACCCTGGGTCAGATAGCGCACGCCGCTATCGATCGCCTTCTGCGCTTGGATCAGGCTTTCCTGCGGATTGGTCTTGTTGTCCAACGGGACGATCTCGACCTTCTTGCCGAGAATGCCGCCCTTGGCATTGAGCTCGTCGGCCAGATACTGGAAAGTCTTGAGGCCGACTTCGCCGACGCTGGCGCCACCGCCGGACAGTGGATCGATGTAGCCGATCTTCACGGTGTCCTGCGCCATCGCCGTGCCGCCGAGCAATGGCAGCGCAATGGACGCAATGAAGGCTAGTTTGCGCATGGTGTTTCTCCCGGGAAGCATTTGTGCTGGCCGTTGTCGCGACACCGAATCTTGTGATCCATCCGTCGCTGGCCTTATGCCGGGAGTGTGAGCCAAGGCAGCAGAAGCTGCAAGCCTCACTTGGTCGTAGGCGCTTTTGCTTTCTTGGATATCGCCGCGTCGCCGATGATTTCCGCCGCGCGCAATTCGCCTATTTCAGCTGCACTGAGGCCCAGGATATCACGCAGGACTTCGTCATTGTGCTGGCCGAGCGTGGGCGCGAGACAGGTGATCGGATAGGGCAATTTGGCACTGCCTTCGCGATAGGCAACGGAGGGCAGCAGATGCGGGCCCATGAAGACCTTTGTCACCGGCTGCCAGTGGCCGACGGCGAGCAGATGCGGATCGCCGGCCAGATCCAGCGGCAGCCGCGCAGTACCGGCAGGCACGCCGGCGTCCTGCAGCGTCACCATGGCAAGGTCAGGCCGCACGGTCGTCGTCCAGTGCCGGATCGCGACCTCGATACGGTCTTCCTCGGCCCGGCGGCCGTCAGCCGTAGCAAGCGCGGCGTCATCGGCCAGGTCAGCACGATGCATGACCTTGCATAGCGCCTGCCATTCGTCGTCGCTGCGCACGGCAATGGTGATCCACTGATCTTCGCCGAGACACGGGAAGCAACCGTTCGGCACGAAGCGCAGATGCCGGTTGCCGATGCGCGGGCCGGATTTGCCGGTGGCTGATTGCTCGATAACAGACGGCGCAACCAGCGGTAGCAGCGCTTCTGTCGCGCTGAGGTCGATGTGCTGGCCCTGTCCGGTGTTCTTCTGATGCACGAAGCCGAGCATCAATGCTGCCGCGGCACTGACGCCGCCAAAGGGATCGCCGAGTGCCGCATGCAGCATGGTCGGTGGATCGCCTTCGCGGCCCGTGACAGAAGGCAGGCCGGAGGCCTGTTCCAGCGTCGAGCCATAGGCGCGCACGCCGCTCCATGGACCGGTCATGCCGAAGGCCGGCATGGTCACGACAACGAGACGCGGATTGATCTTGTGCATCGCTGCGGCATCGAGACCCATGCGCGGCAGCACATCGGCGGCATAGTTGTCGATCACCGCATCGGCGCCGGCGAGCAGCTGCTTGAGCAGCTCCTTGCCGCGGGGATTGGTGAGATCCAGCGTGATGCCGCGCTTGTTGCGGTTCATCTGCTGAAACCAGTAGATCTTCTCGTAGGTGCGTTCCGGAAAATACGGGCCGCGTGGATCGGTGCCGCGAAACCAGTCCGGATACTGGCAGGACTCGACCTTGATGACGTCGGCGCCGAGATCGCCCATCTGCCGTGTTGCCGATGGACCGGCCCAGCCCATGGTGAGATCGATGATGCGCAGCCCCTTCAGCGGCTGCGGATCATCCGGTGTTGCCTGCCGTGTCGCCACGCGCTGATGCGCGGGCAGGGCGCCGATCGTGTCATCGCCGGCAAATGGCGCGCGGCCATTCGGTTTGGGGCGCGAGCCCGTAAGTGTTTGCGGCAGCACCGGCGCATCGAACGATGCGGTTCCGATTTCGACTTTCGCGAAGGCGCCCCGATCGCGATAGTATTGCTGCCTCAGCAGCGTCTCCATGTCCGGCACGACAGCGAGGGGAAGGCGCAGTTCGATGCCCATCTCGAACCATTCCTGTGCGCTCTTGTGCATCAGGATGGGCTGGAAGATGTCGAACAGCGCTTTGGAATTATTGGTGCGCGCGAGACCGTCGTTGAACTCAGGCTCGGTTTCCAGTTCGGGAAGGCCGAGCATCACGCAGAATGCAGCCCATTGCGCCGGTGTCACGACAGTGATGCCCAGCCAGCCGTCCTTGGTGGGAAAATTGCCCACGGGATAGCCGCGGCCGAACCGGTTGATGGCCATGCGTGGCCGTGTGAAGCCGACTTCCAGCGCGAGTCCCGTGTCGAACTCGCTGATCTGCAGCATCGCTTCATGCGCGCTCACGGCAAAGCGCCGCGCGCCGGTCTTGCGATCATACAGACTGGCCAGTGTCGGAATGAAAGCGGTGAGGCCGGCCATCACGGCAATCTGGCCATCGCGCGGCAGCACCGGCGGGCCCTCCTGCGCACCGACAAGTTTCACGCTGCCGGACAGGCTGCGACAGACGGAGTCGGTTGCCTGATAGTTGCTGTAGAGACCGTGCTCGCCGAACCACGAGATCGCGGTGATCGCGAGGCCCGGTTGCTCCTTGCGCAGATCATCATGCGTCAGGAGCGACGTCGGAATCTCGGCGGGCGCGCGCCCATCGACCAGCAGATCGCAGGTCTTCAGCAACTCACGAATGCGCGCGACATCGTCAGCCTTGTCGAGATCGGCAATGACGCTGCGCTTGTTGGTATTCAGCCACGCGAAATATCCGCTCTCGCGGCGGCCATTGCCGGCATCCACCAGCGGCGGATAGTGCCGCGCAGGATCGCCGCCGGGCGGTTCGATCTTGATGACCTCGGCGCCGAAATCGGAAAACAGTTTGCCGCAGTAATCCAGCGTATCGCCGGAACCGATTTCCGCGACACGCAAATCCGATAATGGCAAGTTTGGCATTTTCGCCCGATCATTTTTTTATGTGTTCGGGCATCATGTCGAGATGTGTGCGGGCGTCAAGTCATTCGGCGCGCGCTGCAGACTTCTCGAGTGCGACTGACATCGCCGAGATCAGCGGCTTCATGAAGAACGCATCATTCGCCGGAGTGATGTCGGCCTCGAGGCCGTATGATTTCAATTCGTCCGACACGACCGGACCGACAGACGCGATCGGCGTCTTCGCAAGTGCACTGCGCAATTGATCCTCGCGGCCGTGTGCTTTCGCAGCATCGACGAGACGACGCACTTGACCCGAACTCGTCAGCGCGATGGCATCGACGCGACCTGCTTCCATCTCGTCGACGGCCGAGAGGATGTTCACTTCAGCGGCCTTTGAGTCATAAACGTAAGGCAGCACAGTATCGACCTCGGCGCCGCAGGCCCTGATCGCCGATATCAGAACACTGTGATCCTTCTCGGGATAGAGCTGCAGGCCGAGACGATGACCTTTGATGTCGAGTCGCGACAGCATCTCGACAACACCTTCGGATGTCGGCTTCTCCGTCGTCACGTCAGCTTCGAGTCCGATCTCGCGCAGGGCACGTCCGGGTTTCGGTCCGCGTGCGAATTTGCGGGATTTGCCGACAGCCGCCACGAACTCTTTTTCGATGCCGCTTTGACGCACGATTTTCATCATCCGGCGCAGCCCTTCGCCGGTCATCAGAACGAGGTCGTCGAACGGATTGGCGATAAATCGACCAATCCAGGCCTCGACCGGGGCGGAATCCTGCGCGTCCTCGATGGTGAACATCGGACATTGCAAGACATCGGCGCCCTGTTCGGTCAGCAGGCGGGAGAATTGCGCTTCCTCGCGGGTCTCCAGGATCAGGATGCGGTAACCGTTGAGCTTGTCAGCCATCTCTGTTTTCTGCCTGTTTTCGCACGTTAATTCGCTGGCAATGACGTCCATATTGCAGCGCGCAATTGGATTGGCGCAAGGCCGCCGCGGATGATAGAGCAGGGCCTCGATTTCCGGTCCCCTTGAAGCAGATCAGCCCGCCCATGTCCGTTCAAGCCATGTCTCATCAGTATGTTCTGACCCTGTCCTGCCCCGACCGCCCCGGCATCGTGTCCGCGGTATCGACCTTCCTGGCCCAAAATGGCCAGAACATTCTCGATGCCCAGCAATTCAACGATGTCGAGACCGGCCACTTCTTCATGCGCGTTGTATTCAACGCCGCCGATGTGAATGTCGAGCTGGCGGCGCTGAAGACCGGCTTCGGGGCCATCGCCGAGCGCTTCAAGATGGACTGGCAGATGCGGGACCGGGCGACACGCCGCCGGGTCATGCTGCTGGTGTCGAAGTCCGATCACTGCCTCGTGGATATCCTGTATCGCTGGCGCACCGGCGATCTCGACATGATCCCCACCGCGATCGTCTCCAACCATCCGCGCGAAGCCTTCAAGGATCTCGATTTCGGCGACATCCCGTTCCACCACATGCCGATCACCAAGGAGACAAAGCGCGAGCAGGAGCAGGCGATCTGGGATCTGGTCGGCACGACCGAGACCGAGCTCGTGGTGCTGGCGCGTTACATGCAGATCCTGTCCGATGAGATGTCGGCGAAACTGTCCGGCAAGTGTATCAACATCCACCACTCGTTCCTGCCGGGCTTCAAGGGCGCACGGCCCTATCACCAGGCCCATGCGCGCGGCGTCAAGCTGATCGGCGCAACCGCGCATTACGTGACCAGCGATCTCGATGAAGGTCCGATCATCGATCAGGATGTCGAGCGCATCAGCCACCGTGACACGCCGGAAGAACTCGTGGCCAAGGGCCGCGACATCGAGCGCCGCGTGCTGGCGCGCGCCGTGCGCTATCACCTCGAGGATCGGGTGATCCTCAACGGCAAGAAGACCGTCGTGTTCATGAATTGAGGTTTGCTTCCCTCGTCCCGCCTAGCGAAGCTTTGCTTCGCGCGGCGGGGCGAGGTGAAAGAAGTCCGCGATCAGCGAACGGCTTCTGCGGAAGGCGATGTGGCGGGGTCGGGCCCCGTCATGGCGCCGGACTGCTGCTGCTCATGCCGTTTCGCATAGGCCTCGTATTCAGGCGTACCCGGACGCGGCGGCGCGTCGGCGGGAAGGCCGCCAGCCCATGCCGGGATCAAATCTCCCATGCCACCCGCCAGGAATGAACTGATCGAGCCGCAACCGCCAAGGCTGCTGGACAGCAGGACGACACAGACAAAAGCAGGGACGCGTCGGGATACTGGCATGGCGGCAACATGGTTTGATGGGGTCTTCGGGATATAGCAGATCGCGACGGGTTTTGCCGACAATTGAAGGCAAATCAATGGTCAAATATTACCGAGCGTGGCCGGGCGGCCCGGGCAGCCTCAGTGCCCCGGCAATCCCCGCTGCCAAGGAAGCCGGCCAGCTCCAGTCGCTTGCGGAGAAATAATAAGGCGACGACGCGGTAGCATCATGCCATATTGGCTTCGCGTGCATGAACTCACCGCGCTCTCTGCGTCAAATGCAACGGGTGGCGGGTAGGATGCGGGTTTTGAATCAACGAGTGGTGCGCTGCTGGCTCGCCCACCTTGTCACCACAACGGCGCTGGTCCTGACGACGCTGCCGGTGGCGGCGCAGGACGCAACCTGGCTGACCGCGCCCGGCTCGGGCGACTTCAACACGGCAGCGAACTGGGGCCGGCCGTGGTGCCCACCGGCACCGCGTTCTTCGGCACGTCCGGCATCGCCGCGCTGTCATTTTCCGCCTCTACGAACCTCGGCGGCTGGACCTTCAATGCCGGTGCTTCGGCTTACAGCTTCACCGTCGGCAGCAGTCTCTTTTTCGCTGGCGCCGGCATCGTCGTGAATGGCGCCTCAGTCGACATCACCAACAGCGTGATGACTTTCGCCAACGCCAGCACGGCCGGCAGTGCCTCCATCGCCAACAATTTCCAACTGCAATTCATCAACACCAGCACGGCCGGCAACGCGGCCATCACCAATGGCGCGGCGGGCGCCACGGATTTCGGCGGATCGACCGGCCCCAATAGCGACAACAAGCTCAGCGCCGGCTCCATCAACGGCGGCGGCACTTTCAGGCTGGGCCAGAACGAACTGACGGTCGGCGGCAACAACCTCTCGACCAACGTCACCGGCGTCATCGCCGACGGTGGCACCGGCGGCTCGCTGGTGAAGACCGGTGCTGGCACGATGATCCTGTCGGGGATTAATACATACACCGGCGGCACGACCTTTGCCGGCGGCACCATCAGCGTCGCGCAGAATGCCAATCTCGGCGGTGCAGCGGGTGCGCTGACCTTCAATGGCGGTGTCCTCCGGATCACCGGCGCGACATTCAATTCGACCGCACGCACCATCGATTGGGGCGCGGGTGGCGGCGGCTTCGACATCGCCAATGCCGCCAACATATTCGAACTCACCCAGGACCTCACCGGCACCGGCGGCCTGATCAAGCGTGGCGCCGGCACGCTGCTGCTATCCGGCACCAACGACTATAGCGGCGTCACCTCGATTGAGGCCGGTACGCTGCAACTGTCGCCTTCCGCGGGCATGCCGAGCATGAACAGCCGTCACGATATCGCGGCCGGCGCGACCCTCGATCTCAATGGCAGCCTGTTCGCCGCCATCGGCTCGCTCTCCGGCGCCGGCACGGTGACGACGACGGCGGGCGATGCCCGGCTGGTCACCGCGATGGACAGCACGACATCCACCTTCGCCGGTACGATCAAGGACGGCGCGGCCGGGAAGGTCGAGGTCTGGGTCGGCGGCTTCGGCAGCACGGGCACGGCGATCTTCACCGGCACCAACACCTATACCGGCGGCACCACCATCTGCGACTGCGTCACGCTGCAGCTCGGCAATGGCGGCACCACCGGCTCAATCATCGGCGATGTCGATAATGGGGGCACGCTGATCTTCAACCGCTCCAACACATACACATTCGCCGGCGTCATCAGCGACAGCCTCGGCACCGGCAAACTGATCCAGCCCGGTCAAGGCAACACCATCCTCACGGGGCAGAGCACCTATACCGGCGAGACCATCGTCAATGCCGGCACGCTCAGCGTCAACGGCTCGATCGCACCGTCGTCGCTGACCACGGTGAATCCGGGCGGCACGCTCGGTGGCACCGGCTTTGTCGGCGACACGCTGATCAATGGCGGCGTGCTGGCGCCGGGCAATTCGATCGGCACGCTCACCGTCAGCGGCAGCCTGACGATGACGGCGGCATCGACCTATCTCGTGCAGATCTCCGGAGTATCAGCCGACAAGACCATCGTCACCGGCACGGCGACGCTTGCCGGCAAACTCGCAGTCGATCCGCTGGCGCGCATCGCCGCGACGACCACCTATACGATCCTCAATGCTGGCGTGCTCAGTGGCAGCTTCGACACGACAACCGTGCTCAACAGCTTCGCGCGCAGTGCGCGGCTGAACTATTTGGGCAATACGGTGCTGCTGACCGTCGATCCCGGTCTGCTCAGCCCGAACGTGCCGGATAGCGCCGGCCGCAATCAGAAGGGCGTCGCAACCGCTATCGACAATGCGCTGGTGAACGGGGGTACGATGCCGGGCCAGTTCAACGCGCTGTTTGCGCTCAACGGTGATGCGCTGCGCAACGCGCTGACACAGGCCTCGGGCGAGACGGCGACAGGATCGCAGCAGACGACATTCAACGCCGTGACGCTGTTCATGGGTATTATGACCGATCCGTTCAGTGCGGGCAGGGGCTTTGATACGCCGGGCGCGATGGGATACGCGGATGCGCGCAAGCCGCGTGATGCTTTCGCGATGATCACCAAGGCGCCGCCAGCTGTCTCGACTTTCGAGACGCGTTGGAGCGTGTGGGCGTCGGGCTTCGGCGGCTCGCAGACCACCGATGGCAACGCCGGCGTCGGATCGAACACGATGAACAGTAGCATCGGCGGCGTCGCTGTGGGCGCCGACGTGCTGTTGTCGCCGAATACGCTCGCCGGCTTCGCATTGGCGGGCGGCGGCACCAGTTTCAGCGTCGCCGGTGGCGGCGGGGGGCGATCCGATCTGTTTCAGGCCGGCGCCTTCATCAGGCACGCCGAGGCATCTGCCTACATCACCGCTGCCGTCGCCTATGGCTGGCAGGACATCACCACCGAGCGCGCGGTTACGCTCGCGGGCATCGATCGCCTGCGCGCGCAGCTCAACGCCAACAGCTTCTCCGGTCGTGTTGAGGTCGGCAATCGCACCGTCATGCCATGGCTGAGCGGCATCGGCATGACGCCTTACGCAGCCGTGCAGGTCATCGCCGTCGCGTTGCCGTCTTACAGCGAAGCGGTCAATGGCAGCGCGAGCGCCTTTGCACTGGCCTATGATGCAAAGACCGCGACATCGACGCGCAGCGAACTCGGCCTGCGCAGCGACAGGTCCTTCGCGGTGGCCGATGCAATCCTCACGCTGCGCGGCCGCGCGGCATGGGCGCATGACTACAACACTGATCGATCAATCGCCGCCACATTCCAGTCGCTGCCGGGCGCATCGTTCACCGTGTCCGGCGCAGCCCCCGCGCGCGATGCCGCACTCACCACGGCCTCGGCCGAGATGGCCTTCATCAGCGGCCTCTCGCTCGCCGCGACATTCGAGGGCGAGTTCTCGGATGTGACGCGCTCCTATGCCGGCAAGGGCGTGGTGCGTTATCAGTGGTGACGGGTAGGGTAGATTACGGCTTCGCCTAATCAGCCCTACGACCTGCTATTTCCTGATAGCCGGGATATCGGTCACTAAACCACCTTCGGTTGCGATAGGCTGTCTGTGATTCGTCGCTCGGCTGATGCCAGCAGGCGTGGACATCCGGGCCGGGGACAGCGACTTGAAAAATTTACAGGTGACGATGCGCGGCGACACGACGCGCACGGGCGTTGCCTTGCGGGCATCGCTGTACGGCAGTCGCCATCACCTCAAGCCGAAGCTTTCGTTCGCCGTGCTCGCCGCGATGTTGCTCGGCACGGCATCGGCGCTGGCCGACGGCGGCAGCGCGGCGGCCGGGTCGACTCTTCCCTCGCCATTGACCATCGGCGGCGCCGGCGGCAGCGATGGCGCGGCTGGCGGTGCCGGGGGGTCTAACGGTCTGTGCAGCGCCGGCGGTGCCGGCGGCGGTGGCGGCGGCGCCGGTGGCGGAGCCGGCGGGACCGGCGGCAGCACGCCCGCTGCGAGTGGCGGCGGCACCGGCGCGGCCGGTGCAAGCGCGGTGGGTCCTTCCTGCGGCGGTGGCGGCGGTGATGGCGGCAATGGCGGCGCCAATGGACAGACCGTCGCCGGGCCGTCGTCGCTCAATTCGATCATCGCCGCTGGCAGCGGCGGCAATGGCGGTGCCGGTGGCAATGGCAGCGGCAATGGCAGTGGCGGCGGCGGAGGCGGTGGCGGCGCGGGTGGGAACGCCGTGTCGGTCACCGGCGCCAGTGTGATCACCCTCACCGGCGCGGCATTCCTGACCGGTGGCACGGGCGGCGCCGGCGGTGCGGGCGGACAGCTTCCCGCGAACGCCAATCTCCCCGCCATCGGCCTGGGCGGGCGTGGCGGTGACGGCGGCGCCGGCATCGCCTTCACCACGGGCGGCGCAACCTTGCTCAACGGTGGCATGATCCAGGGCGGCACCGGCGGCGCGGCCGGGCAGAATCAGGCCAATTCGCAAGGATATCTGGGCAGCGCCGGGCTCGGCAGCGCCGGCGTCACCGGCGCCGATCTCACCATCGTCAACAGCGGCGTCATCGCGTCGGGCCGCGGCGGCAACAATGGCGGCCTCGGCAACGCCATCGTCTTCACCGGCGGCAGCAATGCGCTGACCATGTCGGGTGCGGCGACACTCACCGGCAATCTCGTCATCGCCTCCGGGCTGATGACACTGGCGCAGACCGGCGCGAGTTGGACCTATAACAATGCGATCACCGGCGGCGGTGTTGTCGCGATCAGTACGGCCGCCGGCACGTCGGTCGCGCTCGAGGGTATCAACTCCTACAGTGGCGGCACGACCGTTACGGTGGGCAGCACGCTGGCGATCAATAATTCGCGGTCCATCGGCACCGGCGCCCTGACGCTCCAGGCCGGCGGTACGCTGAATATGACGGCGCCCGGCCTGAGCATCGACAATGCGATCCGCGTCGCCGGCATGGCGTCCATCGCCACCCAGCAGGATGCCCGCATCACCGGCGCGATCGTCGACGGCATTTCGCCCGGCGGCATCATCAAGACCGGCCCGGGGATGCTGATCCTGTCGGGCACCAGCAGCTACAGCAATCTGACGCAGGTCCAGAGCGGCATCCTGCAGGTCGACGGTTCGATCGCTGCGTCGAGCCAGGTCTCGGTGCTCAGCGGCGGTGTGCTGCAGGGCACCGGCACGGTGGGCAAGTTGCAGGTCGAAGATGGCGGCACTTTCAAGCCGGGCCTGCTCTACCTGCCGGGCTTTCCAGCCACGCTGCCGTCGATGACGGTGGCGGGCACGATCGGCTTTCAGCCGGGCTCCATCTATCTCGTGCAGGTCAACCCGAATGGCGTGACCTCCGTCAATGTATCGGGCACGGCGTTTCTCGGCGGCACGGTGAAGATTGCCGCGGCGTCGGGCTGGCAACACTGGACGATTATCGAGCCCATTCTGCATGCGGCCGCGCTGAATGGCACGTTTTCCGGCGTCAGCGCGTCGGCCGCCTTCACCAGCAGTCTCAGCTACAGTGCCACCGACGTGACGCTGACGATCACCGGTGGCTTCGCCAGCGATGTGATCCTGTTGCGGAATCACGCGGCGCTGGTCGCCGCACATGACAGCTACTTGTACCAGGGTGGGGCGCGGCCAGCGCGCTTCGACGCGGTGCTGACCCTGAGCGGCAGCAATCTCACCGCCGCGCTGACCCAGATTTCCGGCGAGACGCCGACCGCGACGCATCAGGCGGCGCTCAACGCGGCGACGCAGTTTGTCGGCGCGATGTCCGATCCGGCCATAGCCGGCCGCGGTGGCAACGCGTCGTCGGCGATGCACTACGCGGAGGGCGACGCAACGGGCTCTTACGCGGCCAGCGGCAAAGGCTCCGCCCGCGATGCCTTCGCGATGATCACCAAGGCGGTGCCAATCGTTCCCGCGTTCCGGCCGTTCTGGAACGTGTGGGCCGCGGGCTTCGGCGGTACCCAGACCACCGACGGCAATGCATCGGCCGGCTCGAACACGTCCACCAGCCGGATCGGCGGCGTGGCGGTCGGTGCCGACTATCACCTGTCGCCACAGACCATCGCCGGCTTTGCGCTGTCCGGCGGCGCCACCAGCTTCAGCGTCGAAGGCGGTGGCTCGGGCCGTTCCGACCTGTTCCAGCTCGGCGGCTTCGTGCGCCACACGACCGGCTCGGCCTATGTCACCGCGGCGGCGGCCTATGGCTGGCAGGACGTCACCACCGATCGCATGGTGGCCGTGGCCGGCATCGACCAGTTGCGCGCCAACTTCACCACCAACAGCTTTTCGGCACGGCTCGAGGCTGGCCATCGTACCGTGATGCCGTGGCTCGGCGGCATCGGGCTCACGCCCTATGCCGCGGCGCAGGTGACTTATCTCGACCTGCCGGCCTATGCCGAGACCACCTTGTCGGGGCCGACGACGTTTGCGCTGGCCTATTCTGCCAAGGGCATCACCGCACCGCGCAGCGAACTTGGTCTGCGCAGCGACAAGTCGTTTGCGATCAGCGATGCGATCCTCACCTTGCGCGGTCGCGCAGCCTGGGCGCACGACACCAACACCGACCGTTCGGCCACAGCGACCTTTCAGGCGTTGCCCGGCGCCAGCTTCGTGGTGGGCGGCGCATCGCCGGCTGCTACTGCCGCGCTCACCACGGCCTCGGCCGAGATGGCCTTCATCAGCGGCCTCTCGCTCGCCGCGACGTTCGAGGGCGAGTTCTCGGATGTGACGCGCTCCTATGCCGGCAAGGGCGTGGTGCGTTATCAGTGGTAGCAAGTGCCGAGGGCGCGGTGCGCTGCGCGAATTCGGTCGGCAGAAATCTGAAAATAATCCTTGGCGCTATTTCAATCCAGTATATATTCCCACGTATCCCGCTCCACTTGAGGGAGCGTTACCGGGACGCCGACTGGCGCGGGGCGGGATGTGGCGCCTGCCGGGCGTGGGGTGACGTACCCTGCGCACTCGGGAGGCCTCGGGTCACCGTCCAGCCCCACTACGGGGGACTGCCACTCAAGCCGGCTGGACGTGGCATTGGTGAACGGCGGGAAACCGCCGGGATCGGCGGAGTGCGGAGCTCTGCGCCTTTGCCCGGAAGAACGGTCCCGGGGACAGAAATCGCCACGATGGAGCGTTAGGCGTTTCCGCGGCCTCTGATGTCCGCCGATCCGGACACTACGCTGCGGCACTGTACCCAAGTCGCGCCTTTCGGCGCTTCATCTCCCTCATTTTGAGGGAGAACCCTGGGACCGCCACGCTCGCGCTCAGGCGCGGGCAAGGGCGGCGCGTGACCGCATGGAGCAGCGCTGTGTCAGGCCGTCGTCTTGCGCCGCGGTGTCGCGGGTTTGCGAACCTGCACCGCATTGACCGCGGGCGCCTGTGCCAGCAGGCGGCCAAGCATGTCGATCAGCTGTTCGACTTCCTTCTCATCGAGGCAATCCAGCAGCACCTTTTCGCGGTCGAGTGCCAGCTCGATGATCCGGTCATGCAGCGCGCGGCCGGATTTGGTCAGGATGACGACGCGCCTGTTGTCACCAGCCACATCGGTCACTGTCACGCTGCCGTTGTCGACCAGAGATTTAAGGGTGCGACTGACGAGACCCTTGTCGAGATCGAAATACTGGCAGATCTGTTGTGCGGTGCACGCGTCTTCGCTGGCGAGCTTCGAGAGAATGCGCCACTCCGTGACCCCGACGCCGAATTCACGCCGATAGGCACTCGAGGCACCCGCGGCGAGCTTGTTGCCCAGAAAGTTGATGAGCGCCGGCACGTATCGTCCATGATTAATCACCGGCTTTGTCATCTGGATACGATCTGCAATCTGAAATGAACGGAAATCGAGCGGCCCGAGGATGCTTGGCTAGACTTTAGCAGCATGCCACGATGCGTCGGAGTTACGCAGTTCAACAGACCGCGTTGTGTTGTCAACCCGGGCGTTGACAGGTCAACATGGCTCCGTTATCGCGGGCGACAGCGTATGGCGACATGACTTTGCGGCCTTGAAGAGCCGACATCACGCATAGAGGAGGAATTGATGCTGAGGAATTTGATTTCCGCGACCGTGACCGCCGTCAGCGTGTTGTCCGTCGGCGCAATGGCGCAGGCGCAGGAGACGGTCAAGATCGGCCTGATCGTGCCGATGACCGGCGGCCAGGCTTCGACCGGCCAGCAGATCAACAACGCCATCAAGCTCTATCAACAGAAGAACGGCGACACCGTTGCCGGCAAGAAGGTCGAGGTCATCCTCAAGGACGACGCGGCTCTGCCTGACAACACCAAGCGTCTCGCGCAGGAACTGATCGTCAACGAGAAGGTCAACATTATCGCGGGCTTTGGCGTCACGCCGGCTGCACTGGCCGCTGCGCCGCTCGCGACCCAGGCGAAGGTGCCGGAAATCGTGATGGCCGCGGGCACCTCGATCATCACCGAGCGCTCGCCCTATATCGTGCGCACCTCGTTCACGCTGGCGCAGTCCTCCACCATCATCGGCGACTGGGCCGCCAAGAACGGCATCAAGAAAGTCGCGACGCTGACGTCCGACTACGCGCCGGGCAACGACGCGCTGCAATTCTTCAAGGAACACTTCATCGCCGGCGGCGGCGAGATCGTCGAAGAGGTCAAGGTGCCGCTGGCCAATCCGGACTTCGCGCCGTTCCTGCAGCGCATGAAGGATTCCAAGCCCGACGCGGTGTTCGTGTTCGTGCCCGCCGGGCAGGGCGGCAACTTCATGAAGCAGTATGCCGAGCGTGGCCTCGACAAGTCCGGCATCAAGGTGATCGGACCCGGCGACGTCATGGACGACGACCTGCTGAACAATATGGGCGATGCAGCCTTGGGCGCCGTGACCGCGCATCTCTATTCGGCCGCGCATCCCTCGGCCATGAACAAGGACTTCGTTGCGGCCTACAAGAAGGCGTACAACACGCGCCCGGGCTTCATGGCGGTTGGCGGCTGGGATGGCATCCATCTCGTCTACGAAGCGCTGAAGAAGACCGGCGGCAAGGCCGATGGTGACAGCCTGATCGCGGCGATGAAGGGCATGAAGTGGGAGAGCCCGCGCGGCCCGATCTCGATCGATCCCGACACCCGCGACATCGTGCAGAACATCTATATCCGCAAGGTCGAGAAGGTGGACGGCGAACTCTACAACATCGAATTCGCGACCTTCGATGCGGTGAAGGATCCCGGCAAGACGAAGAAGTAAGCGACACTTTTTCGGAAGTGTAGTAAGCTCCGCCACCGGCAATTTCCCTCCCCCGCGCTTGCTCGGGGAGGGGGTGGGTGGGGGGCACACGCGCCGCTCTCCAGGTGGCGCCACCCCCACCCGACCGGCCTTGCGGCCGGCCACCCTCCCCGCAAGGGGGAGGGACAAGACAGAAAGCACCCAGAACTAAATGACCCTTCTCACCATCCTGTTCGACGGCGTCGCCTACGGCATGTTGCTGTTCGTGCTGGCGTGCGGGCTGGCGGTGACGTTGGGGCTGATGAACTTCGTCAATCTCGCCCATGGCGCTTTCGCCATGGCCGGTGGCTATATCTGCGCCATTCTGGTCAATCGTTCCGGATTGCCGTTCTTCGCGGCCTTGCCGATCGCCTTTGTGGCGAGTGCGGCCATCGGCGCGCTGCTCGAGCGTTCGCTCTATCGGCACCTCTATACGCGCAGTCATCTCGATCAGGTGCTGTTCACCATCGGTCTCGTCTTCATGTCAGTGACCGCGGTGGACTACTTCATGGGATCGTCGCAGACCTTCATCCATCTGCCGGATTACCTGCAGGGCCAGATCACTCTGTTCGGTCTTGGCGTCGGTCGCTATCGCCTGATGATTATCGTGATCTGCGGATTGCTCACCATCGCATTGCAGATGATCCTGTCCAAAACCCGTTTCGGCAGCCGGTTGCGTGCCGCGGTCGATGATCCGCGCGCCGCGTCGGGTTTGGGCATCAACGTGCCGCAGGTATTCGCGCTGACTTTTGCGTTCGGTTGCGGGCTTGCAGGCCTGGGCGGCGCACTTGGCGCGGAGATCCTCGGCCTCGATCCGTATTTCCCGCTGAAGTTCATGATCTACTTCCTGATCGTGGTGACCGTCGGTGGTTCTTCCAGCATCACCGGACCGTTCCTCGCCTCGCTGCTGCTGGGCATCGGGGATGTCGCTGGCAAATATTACGTGCCCAAGCTCGGCGCCTTCGTGATCTACACCATGATGATCGTGATCCTGATCTGGCGCCCGAACGGCCTGTTCGGCCGTACCGCGGCGCGGTGAGGGGATTATGACAGCGAACAGCACCACGCATCCGGAAGTCGGCACCTTCGCTATGGCGCGTGCGCGATGGCGCTGGCCCGAAGTCGTGTTCTGGCTGCTCGCTGCCGGCTGCATCCTGCTGTTCCCGAACCGCTACCTGATCCTCACCGAGATCGCCTGGCTCGCGCTGTTTGCGCTCTCGCTCGATCTCATCCTCGGCTATGCCGGCATCGTCTCGCTCGGCCATGCCGCCTTCTTCGGCTTCGGCGGCTATGCTGCGGGTTTGCTGGCACTGCACGGCATCGTTACCGAACCGGTGGTCGCATTGGTTGTTGCTGGTCTTGCCGCGATGGCGCTGGGCTTCGTGACGAGCTTCCTCGTCATGCGCGGGTCAGATCTGACACGGCTGATGGTGACGCTCGGTATTGCGCTGTTGCTGCGCGAGCTCGCCAACCGCTTTTCCAATATCACAGGTGGATCCGATGGCCTTCAGGGCATCGAGATGCAGCCAATCCTGCGCCAGTTCTCGTTCGACATCTTCGGCAAGGTCGGCTTCATCTATTGCCTGATTGTGCTGTTCATCATGTTCCTGCTGGCGCGCCGCATCGTGCATTCGCCGTTCGGTCTGTCGCTGCGTGCGATCCGCAACAATCCGCTGCGTGCTTCGGCGATCGGCATTCCCGTCAATCGCCGGCTGATCGCGATCTACACCATTGCCGCATTTTACGCGGGCGTTGCCGGCGCGCTCTCGACGCAGACGACGGCGCTGGCCTCGCTCGATGGTTTTGCTTTCGATCGCTCGGCCGATCTGATGCTGGTGCTGATCATCGGTGGCACCGGCTATTTGTATGGCGGACTGATCGGTGCGGTGATCTTCAAGCTGCTGCAGGAGTTCTTCTCGACGCTGACGCCGCAATATTGGCAGTTCTGGATCGGTGCCGTGCTGGTGGTCATCGTGCTGATCGGCCGTGAGCGCATGCATCGCTGGGTCATGTTCCTGCCGCGGCTGATCGCGAGCAAGTTCAGCCGCGCCAAGGCGCCGGTCGTTGTGCCGGAAGGTGAGGCGCCATGACCATCGCGCTGGAAACCGTCAATCTTGAAAAGTCTTTCGGTGGCCTTCGTGTCACGCGCGATCTGTCGCTCAAGATCGAGGCCGGTGCGCGTCACGCGCTGATCGGCCCGAACGGTGCCGGCAAGACAACCGTGATCAATCTTCTGACCGGTGTGCTCAAGCCAAATTCCGGCCGCATCCTGCTGGAGGGCAACGACATCACCGGCCTGCCGGTGCACAAGCGCGTGTTGCGCGGACTGTCTCGGACATTCCAGATCAACCAGCTCTATCCCGACATGACGCCGCTGGAGACCGTTGGTCTCGCCGTGTCCGAACATCTCGGCCATGGCAGCGACTGGTGGCGTCGCATGGGCACCCGCAGTGACATCAATGACGCGATCGCGGAAAACCTTGCGCGCTTTCATCTGCTCGACGTCATGAACGAGGCGACGGCGACATTGCCCTATGGCAAGCAGCGTCTTCTTGAAATCGCCGTCGCCATCGCCACCAAGCCTCGTGTGCTGTTGCTCGACGAACCGGCTGCAGGCGTGCCGGAAAGCGAACGCCACGATATTCTCTCGGCAGTCGCCAGCCTGCCGCGCGACGTCACGGTGCTGCTGATCGAGCACGACATGGATCTGGTTTTTTCCTTTGCCGATCGCATCTCGGTGCTGGTCGCGGGCGCCATGCTCGTGGAAGGCCCGCCGGATGAAGTCGCGCGCGATCCGCGCGTCAAGGCCGTGTATCTGGGCGAGGGCGCCGATGTCTGATCTTCTCCACATCAATGACCTGCGCGCTGGCTATGGCGAAGCCGTGGTCATTCCGAAGATGACGCTGCAACTCGGCGAAAGTCAGGTGCTGGCGCTGCTGGGACGTAACGGCACCGGCAAGACCACGCTGATCAATTCCATTGTCGGCGTAACCCGCCGCTTCAGCGGGACGCTGAAGCTCGGCGGAAAAGACATCACGTCGCTGCGGCCGGACCAGCGCGCCCGTGCCGGCATCGGCTGGGTGCCGCAGGAACGCAATATCTTCCGCTCGCTCACCGTGGAAGAAAACATGACCGCGGTGGCGCAGCCCGGGCCGTGGGACGTCAAGAAGATCTACGAGATGTTTCCGCGGCTCGAAGAGCGCAAGAACAATTTCGGCAATCAGCTGTCCGGCGGCGAACAGCAGATGCTGGCGATCGGCCGTGCACTCACGCTCAATCCGCAGGTGCTGCTGCTGGATGAGCCGACCGAAGGCCTTGCGCCGATCATCGTCGATGAATTGCTGGCGGCGCTGGGCAAGATTACACGTGCCGGCGGCATCTGTTCCATCATCGTGGAACAGAATGCCCAAAAAATACTCGGGCTCGCCGATCGTGTAGTGATATTGGAACGCGGCACCATCGTGCATGATGCAACGAGTGCTGCGTTGAAATCCGATCCTGCCGTGCTGGAGCATTTCCTGGGCGTCGCCGGCGCGGCCGGCAGCAAGAATAAACACACGGCCGGCACACCCGGCTAATCTGCAAACCGAGCATCCTGGAGTAACGACTATGCAGAGAACCAAAGCCCCGTTCCGTGCCGACGAAGTCGGCAGCCTGTTGCGGCCCGCATCGATCAAGGAAGCGCGTGCCAAGCTGGAGAAGGGCGAGATTTCGGCCGACGACCTGCGCAAGGTCGAAGACATCGAGATCGAGAAGGTGGTGCATCGCCAAGCCTCGACCGGCCTCAAGCTCGCCACCGACGGCGAGTTCCGTCGTTCGTGGTGGCACTTTGACTTCCTCGCCAAGCTGACCGGCTGCGAGCTTTATCATCCCGACACTGGCATCCAGTTCACCGGCGTCGAGACCCGTCATGACTCGGTGCGCGTGATCGGCAAGGTGGATTTCCCCGACGATCATCCGATGCTTGGGCACTTCAAGTTCCTGAAGAAGCATTGCGACACGGCGGGCGTCACCGCCAAGATGACCATTCCGTCGCCGGCAGTCCTGCATTTCCGCGGCGGTCGCAAGGCGATCTCGAAGGAGGTCTATCCGGATATCGAAGTGTTCTTCGAGGATCTCGCCAAGGCCTATCGCAAGGCGGTGAAGGCGTTCTATGACGCCGGTTGCCGCTACCTGCAGTTCGACGACACCGTCTGGGCCTATCTCTGCTCGGAAGATGAGCTGAACAAGGTCCGTGCGCGTGGCGAGGATGCTGACCATCTGCAGCAGATCTATTCGCGCATCATCAATTACGCGATCGCCGAGCGTCCTGCGGATATGGTGATCACGACGCATGTCTGCCGCGGCAACTTCCGCTCCACCTGGATTTCGTCGGGCGGCTACGAGCCGGTGGCGGAAACGCTGCTCGCCGGTACCAATTACGACGGCTACTTCCTCGAATACGATTCGGATCGCGCCGGCGGTTTCGAGCCGCTGCGTTTCCTGCCGAAGGGCAACAAGATCGTCGTGGTCGGGGTCATCACCTCGAAGGTCGGTGAGCTCGAAAAGAAGGAAGACATCAAGGCGCGTCTGGAAGAAGCGGCCAAGTTCGCGCCGCTTGACCAGCTGGCCGTGTCGCCGCAATGCGGTTTCGCCTCCACCGAGGAAGGCAATATCCTCAGTGAAGACGAGCAATGGGCCAAGCTGAAGCTCGCCGTGGATGTCGCGAACGAGCTTTGGGGCAAGTAACTCTCGTCGCTTGATCAGTGGTTCGCCAACAAAAATGCTCGGCTCTTTGCCGGGCATTTGCATTTCATTCTCCTGACGATGAACTCTCAGGCCTTGCCGCGCGCACGCTTTCGTAGGTGAAGCGGCCTTCAGCATCTGTCTTCGGCTGGGTGCCAGAACGGGCGTCCTGAGATCCGGAGAGTGATCGACGGCGCGCCGGTCTGCGGTCCATTTGGCGCGGATCAAAGGATGAAAGCGCATCTGTCATCTTCATCAGGCGACGGCTTGATCCCGAGGGATTGCGTTGTTCGGGCCGGTTACACCTGTGTAAAGTTTCGCATGGAGAGGTGACGTCAGCGCGATTTAACGACTTGGCCGAAAATGCGAAAATGCACTGTCCGGATCGCAACACTCTCGTCGAGACCGGATCGCTTGCGGCGGGCCGAGTCGGCAGGTCGATCGAAGGCCGGTCACTCTTGTAGTGTTTTAGAACTCTTCCTGCCCAGCGAAGAATGATCGGGCTGCGCACACCGTCTTATTCGACAAGGTTCGTTATCGCCTTCGGAGCTCCCACAAACGCGAAGGGATGGAGAAACTGACGGCGCCACATGAGATTCCGATCCACCTGACTGAGTTGCGCCTCATGGCACACGTCGGACCATTGCTCCTTGATGGTCTTGATTTGTTTGACGGCAATGTCCAGCGCATCGATCTCGGAGAGCAAAAACAATGGCGCGGCCTTCAGGCAAACGGCAATCTGGCTCCTTCGATCTTGTCCATGAATGAACATGGCCTGCGTGGCTTCGCCGCCTGTACGGTTTTGCGGACAGATATCGTAAGCCGGCGTAAGTGAAAGCCTCTTGCCGTTCCAGAACGCCGCGTGGTTTCGTGCGTGGTCGTCGGTGTTACCGCAAAGCACATTGAAGAGCATACGGGAAAACAGCTCCCGGAGTGTTTTCTTCGGCGTGTCGAACCGATGCCGGATGATTGTCGCAAGGGTTTCGTAACTCGCGTAGCGCGCCATCAACTCATCGAGTTCAAGCAGCGTCAAAGCTGAGACCATGGCCTTGCGGAGCCATCCGTTTTCGTCTTTTTCACGATCAAAGCGTCGGATAAGCAGCACATCTTGGCCTGCCGCCTTCGCCATACGGACGGGCGCGGCTGTAAGGCCGACCTCGGACGCCAGCCGCATCGCGATGAATTCTGCCTTCACGACGCTGTAAAGGTCGGTTGCGGAAGAAAACTTCGCGATGAATTTGGCATCATCCGATGTAATCGTCGCTTTCGGGCGCGCTCCGCCGAGGGAGCTTCCATCAAACGAGGCATAGTTGAGCTCTGGAGTAAGCGGTAGTCCTTTGTCCACAAGCGCGGCCACCTTCGACAGCTTTTCAAGCGACGCACCTTGGCCTTCGCGGGCGACGTAGTCTGAGGAGGTCGCCTGGAAGTCAAGCGCACCGATACGATCCGAACCGGACTCCAGAAGGAAGGTCAGCTCATCGATGTTCCCTGGGTCGATTTCCTTTCCGCGTGCTCCGAATTTTCGATTGAGGATAACGCGGCGTCCCCAAGCGTCAGGTGCCGCGTCTCGAATGCAGTTGGGAATATTGAGGCCGTTCAGAAGCGGCCGGAACCCGCTGTTCAGCAGCAGCTCAGGTTCGTACAGCGGGATGGCGTCCTTTCGCGACAGATAGTTCCGCCCGTAGTGGAAAAGAAGTTGCCGATCATTCGAGGTGAGGAGACCGGCGACGACAGGCTGCGTGTGACCCGGCAGCCAGGTCCATACATACGCCCGGCTGTATTGAGGATCAGAACTCATCGTCGATCTCGATACGCGACGTCTGCACAGATTTTGGAAGGAGTGTCATTACTCCACGGTTGGAAGCCCGTATGCGGGACATGGTCGCCTGATCGGAGTTAAACAGGGGCAAGCCGACGAATGTCGCCATTTCAAATGCCGCACCGATCGTGCAGCCCGGATCGCCGGCCTCGATGGGGCGCAGAAGACCGCACGAAATCCCCGCCCGCTCTGCCGCCTCGGTCGTTCTGTGCTCGCTCTCAATACGCGTTTGAAGAAGCAGACCGAGCAGAGCCATCGTACCAGCAACATAGGGCGGCAACGAGCGAGCAGTTCTAGGCATTGGGGGTAAGCTCACGGATTGACCGTAAGATATCCTGTGGTCCATTGACGGCTCAGCATGCAAGTTTGTCATTGATCTGCGGCCCTTAGATCCCGTGAGTTCATGTCGGTGCGACTCAAGTTCCTTGGATGATCGTATTTCCGGATAGGCTTGCCGAACGGGCGGTATTGTTCCCTAGACTTCATTGTCTTCAGTGTGATCGCGCGCGACAGACGGTCATGATCGAAAGGAGCGGCCGGCTCGCTTCGGAAAGCGATCACCGCCTATCGACGCCACCGGCTTCGGCAATTGTGGGAGAGCCGGAATGATGTCGAGCAACGCTTCGATCTTCCGGACACAACTCCGCTATCGAATTCCCCAGTGGTGGATCGCCACCAGAATCGTGTCGAGCGGTTTGGACGGAGCATTTTTACTCTGATCTGATCAGTTCCTCCTTGCACTTTGATCCCGCGTCCGGAGGATCGCTTCAAGAATGCGACGCAGGCGACGCACCGAGCCTCCGCGCCAGGCGCGGGCGATGGCGGCCTGTTCGTCGGCGTCGACCGGAGCGGTCCAGCGGCTGTCCAACCCGCGGTCGCCGGCAATACTCCGGATCAGTCCAGGCAGCAGCGCATCAAGGTCGGCACGGGTGGGTTTCGGAAAGGAGACGATTCGGAAGCGGTCGCGCAGCGGCGATGGTATGGGAGCCAGAGTATTGGCCGTCGCCACATAGCTCACATGGCTTAGGTCGAGTGTGATCTGCAGGGCAGGATCCGGATAGCGAGCACTTGTCTCGGGCTCGAGCAGACCGAGCAGGCAATCCCACAGCCTGCCGTAATCGCTCCGCGTGCCGGCTTTTTCGATCTCGTCGATCAGAACCATCGGATTGGCGTTTCCGCCGCGAGTTATCGCAAGGAGCGGGTGACAGGGCTCTGCCGAATGCCAACGCCGATCGGTCCCCGCAAAAGAATTGCCGTCCGATTGTGCGGCATCGGTGCGCCAGATCGTCAAACCAAGCACTTCGCCGAGACGGCGAGAAAAGTGTGATTTGCCAGCGCCCGGGTCGCCGACGAGCAGAAGCGGTCGGAAATGCGCGGTCGGCCGCCCGATCAGGTCGGCAAGCGCAAAGTCGATCACATCGATCGCATACGGAAACTCGGCCGCCAGGGTATTGCGGACGTGACCAAGAGCCGGCGTCTCGACAAGCGGGAGCGCGGTGTTGAGAATCTTCATGAACGGCTGGATGAACTTGTGGGTCTTGGTAGCGGCGTCATCGATGCTGCCGACCACGACATGATGGTGCGCAACCGGCTCGACCATTGCGCAGGATGATGTCGGATCGCTTCCGGAAGGTCCGGGAGGCTCCGGTGGCGTGGCCACCTCCTGTTGCCGTTCAATGTCTTCCCGAACGCGGCGCGCGGTGTCGATTTTGGCCGCGCGGATCCGGTACCGCGCCATCTGATAGCCCAGATCCGTCGCGCTCGTCGCAGCCAGCCGTGAGCCGCCGGCGCTGTCGAAGGGGGCGGCGACGGGACACGCGGCCCAGCCATAGATCAATTGTTCGAGCTCGAAACGTTGCTGGTCGTCAACCGTCGAAGCGACTTGGTCAAAAGCAAGAATCATGGCGCGGCCGACACGCCGGAAAGCTTCGAAGCGTTCCCCGTCGCATGGCAGGGTCAGCGATAGCATGCGGGCGCAGTCGCCGAGTGTGCGCAGGAGCGGCAGGTCACGGACCACGGCAAGACGATCGAGTTCGGCGGCAAGGGTGAGCCCGGTATCTTCATTGAAGACGACCGCCCACGCCGCGGTCTGAGCAAGATCCAGACAGATCGCATCGATCTCCGCGACGAGGCGAAAAGCCACATCGCGATCGAATCTATTCTGGGCAAGTAAGGCGTAGCGCAGAATCCTTGGCAAGCCTTCAAGCCGCTTGCGCTGATCGTCGGCCGAATCCGCCGCCGCGCCCTCCGCAACAAGGGCTGGATCGGGGACGCCTTGTATCCGCCTGTCATCTTCGTCGTCTTCATCGTGGATCAATTACCCGCTCCCGGCCATTCGTCGTCATCGTCATCGTCATCGTCATCGTCGTTGTCGGGTCTGAACGTTGATGGCGATGAACGGGGATCGCTCTCTCCCGGTCGACCAAGACGGTAAAAGCGCGACAGGGTGCGTACCCAACGGTCTTCCGGATCGGCGAACCAAACCTGGGAAGTGACGATTCTCCGTGACCCCAGCTGCGGGTGCCCCGTGACGTCGCCGACTAGCTGCAGACCGAGCGGACTGACTACAGGGGAATATCGATCGAGAATGGGCGCCGTTCGCAGCCTAGCAGAGACGAATGCACGATCACGTTCGAGAAGTGCGCAGTCTGCTGCAAGCGATTGGAGGCGCTCGGAGAGGCCGGAGGGGATGCGACGAGGGTCGAGAAACAGAAAGGCGCGGATCAACATGGGGGACACGGGCTCTTACGGGTAAAACTGATCGAAACCGGCGCGCCCGCGAGCGGGCATGAAGGCAGTTCGTGAACGACGGCGGCTGAACCTGCGCTTGGTTGCCGCCGCGGCGTGGAAACCCGGTCCGACGATCCAACGCGACATCGTCGCATCGTCGTGTGGGTCCCATGTTCCAACGTTCCGACGGACCAACGCGGCGGCATCGCCGCCATGAGCGCAAGTCGTGGTGCGGGATGCTCTAGTTGCGGACGACGAACGCGAATGTCCCAATCGCGATCCATTCCGGAAGCTCGGTTCGATCACCGGCATACTGCGGAGCGACCCTCGTTACGCTGGTCCGATGCTCCGGGGGAGATCGGTCCGAGCCGCCAAGGCGCTTTTGGCCCAACATTGCGTCGGCTGCGGCTGTTATCGCAGCATCTCAGGGCGGGGCAGATCACAAGGGTGGCGGGCCGATCAACATTCATCGGCGTGCTCCAGCATCATCGTCATGAATGCATTGGCGCGTTCGGCGACTGCCGCAGCAAAGGCGAGGCACCGCGCCTGCAGTTCCGGATCCTGCCAGATCGGACGCTCGTCAAAGAGCGCGGCCAGCGTCGCTTCGTCCAGAAATGGAACCGGCACAATGACCTCAGACGGCTCACCCGGCAGTATGTCGCAATCCGGATCGCAGTCCCGCAGCAGGCCGCTCAGGTGCGCCGCCTGCCGAGCACGGCCGCTGTCGGGAGCGATGGTCGCAACCAGCGTCGGCATCAGGAAGTCACGGTAGCGCTGTGTATCTCGAACGTGAGCGAATCCGCGCACCGCCCAATCGATCTCGAACACGGATTCCCGTGCCGGTATCAAGATTGCCGCGGCATCGCGCAAGGTGGCGGCATTCAGCGCGCGCTCGTTGCAACAGAGGTCGACGACGACATCCCCCTCGTCGCCGACTTCCGCCAGCGCCAGTTTGTGCAAGGCGGAGATAAACCGCGCATCCGCATGATGGATCATCGTCGTCATACCGACGGCAAGATCGGGCGGGAGCATATAAGGTTCAGGCAACCGGAGCTCGCAGCAGGGCAACGGCAACGTTGCCTCGAACGGATCGATCATCGCTGGAGAGCCACTGTGGGTTTGCCTAACCAACATGGTGCGGCGACCTTGCAGGTGTAATCCGCAGGCGAGGTGCGCGGCGGTGAAAGTACGTCCGGCGCCCCCGTTCCATCCACCGACGAGATAGATTCGCATCGCCATTCCCGTATCCTCACGCAGCTCGACGAGGACGGATGGGCGCGCATGCAGTTCCCACCTCCGGTCCAGCCTCATAGGCATCTCTAAGCCTGGCGGTCGCGCGCGAGAGACGCGAATGCAGCGTCCCGAGCGGCACGCGAAGCCGCTCTGCGATCTGCTCATGAGACAATTCATCGACACGGGCGAGCCAAATGATTTCCTGATCAGCCGCGGATAATTTACGAAGCGCGTCTACCACGTCATTGACCTCGAGCCGCAGCTCTTGGTTTGCGGCGACCGGGAACTCCATCATATCCGCATGGCCGTCCTCCGCGGCCCCCGCTGGCACCAGCGGCACCGAAGTCCGGACATGGGCGCGCCGGCTCGCATTCCGGACATGTCCTTCCAGGATCGCCATCAGCCAGCCGGCCAAGTTGTCGTCGGCGTACCTGTCCACGCTGCGCAGCGCAGTGACGAATGCGTCCTGCACGAAGTCCTCGGGCGACCCGATGTGAGTTCGTTTGCCGATCAGGAATGCGGCATGCCGCCGCAACGCGGGGCGGAGGGCCATCATTCGGTCGATCATATCGGGGGCAAACTCGGGCAACATCGGCAGCTCTCCTTTGTGAGGGCTGCAACCTGGCAGGATCTAATTCGCCTGTCTAGGATCTATTTCCCATTCTGTGGACCGGCCTTCCAGCCGCTGAGCTTGGTCAACAATCTTGGCACGCTGTGCGTCCTAAGGTAGCAGATCACTCTGCGGGACGATCCGGATTGGCGCCATTCTACATCCACCAAATCCCCTAGGAGAGCGGTTTCGAGAACCGGTGCGGGGGCGATTCAAAGACAAACGCCGTTTGCTCGAGTAATGGGGGGAGAGGATCAAATCTCGCCGGAGTCAACCATGCTCGGCGTCGTGAGATGAGGCTTGCGCTGAGGCGCCCACCCATCGGCATAGCGCTCCACGAGATCGTCCACGCGGCAATACGCGGCACCTCGGTCGAAGCCCAGATCGACCAGGCGGGTCACCAGCGCCTCGCACAGCGCGGCGAGGTCGCCGTCCTCATTCCGCTCGAGCATATCAGCGATCATCACGTGCAATGCCACCCGTGCGACATCGTCGCGCGAAGGTTTGCGCAGCACCTTCTGCTCCGCGCGGTAGCTCCGCTGATAACGGGCTTGCTCGCTCAGGCGCGTCATTCTCGATATTCGCATCTCTTCTCCTTTGGGCACGCCGGCGACGCTGCGGCCTCCCGCGCATATGTCTCAGCGATTCCAGTCTGCCCCCTCACGTTGCAAGAAACCAATCCGCGCCGGCGATGCGCCGCCCGTTTGAGCCGAGCAGGAAGGCCGACGCGGTTCCGGAATTCTGCCGGAACGGCATCGCAGGCGCAGAGCAGATCGCGAGCGCCGTTTCCTAGGGGAAGGGGTGGTCCGTCCAGCCGCCTGTATCTTCCACGGCTGAATCAGAAATGTTGAACTTCGCAACACCAATCTTGAACTTTGCAACGCAAATTTTCGATATTGAATCGCAGGTCTCAATCTTTGAATCGGAAATACGCAACTGTTTCCGCGCTGGCGACAACTGCAATCGATGTCTCTGAACGTAGTCTCCGGTTTTCAGCAACGTGAGACGATGCCTGTACGCATCAAGGCGATGTGCCGACACTGCTATTAACGTTCCCGCAAAGCCTGCGACCTTGCAAAGCGATCCGGTCGGATGGATGGACTGACGCCATACATGTCGGCAACGCGCGTCTCGAGTTTTGAATCGGCGTTATCGGACTTTGAATCGATTGTATCGTTGCTTGTAACGGCAATATGATGCTTTGAATCGCACTCATGCAACTTTGAATCGCATTTGCGCAACTGCTTTCGGGGACGCGCAACTTGCATCGGCGAATTTGAAGGATATGGCTTCGAAGGTGCATTTAGCTGATCGCTTCGGATGAATGGAACGATCCCCTAGCTAAAATGCCTGCGTCCGGATCAACTCGTCGTCTTCACCGCATGTCGGCATTTGCGAGAGCGACGGGAAAATGACGGCGCACCATGCGGCGAGGTATCCATCTGGACCAGCGTCGTGGATGTTTGATAGGCCGGCGAACGACGAGAACAGAAGATCGAGTGCTGCCGAACGATTTCACAGTGCTGATCACATGCCAAGCGATTTACCTCCTGATTTGCGGCGTCATCGAGGTCCGGACGCGTTTAATCGTTCATTGCGGAAGTCTGAGTGGTGCTCGCGGTGAGAGAGCTTGGGTCTACGCCGTTCCTCCGCCTCTCGCGTGACGCGGACCGGCATGCCGCATCAGACCAGTGCCGTTTGGTTTATTGGCCACAGATATCGTGGCTTCCGTCACGGCGCGAGTGGGACTCAGCGCATGTGATCGAGAGATTCGGAATTGGATGATCCAGGCTGAGGTCGCACCGTTTTCGAGAGTAGCAAATGCGCGTTTTTTGCGCTTCAATCATAAGCGCTTCGAGCCGTATTACTTCTCGTCCGCAGTCTACCACGACGTTAGGAACGCTCATCCCGGCGATATTTTGAACTTTAAGCATCGTGAGAAAAGAATCGAAACGTGCGCGTGCTACCTGAGCACCAGTGCATCACGAGATATAAAGTAGAATATCGACCAATGAAAATGCGAGTAGTAGACATTTTTTGCGGAGCAGGTGGCTTCTCAAAAGGCATGCAGACGGCGGGGCACCATGTGGTGGCCGCGCTCGATTTCAAGGAGGAGGCGCTCGCAGTCCATGCCGCGAATCTCTCGATCAAGAACCGCATATCCCTGGGAGGACCGCGCCGATCTAAGGCTGCTCCCGACGCTTCTTGGAGCGGAGGCGACCGCCGCGCTGATCTCGCCGATATCCTTGGAATCGCAACGGACATCGCCGAATTGAATCCTGATATCATCGTCGGTGGGCCGCCTTGCCAACCGTGGTCGCAAGCTGGTCAAAAACGCCGCGATGAGGATGACCGCGCAGACCTCACCGAGGCTTACGGCATCATCGTCACAGTGGTTCGTCCCCGCTACTTCGTGATGGAAAACGTCAAGCAAGTCCGCGACAGCAAGATGTATCGACGAATGCGATATATCCTCCGCCGTGCCGGCTACGGTCTGACGGAAATGGTCATCAACACAAGCTTCTATGGCTCCGCGCAGAGCCGTGATCGCTTTCTTTGTGTCGGCGCCTTGGACGAGGTTGATGGCTGGTTTCACGACTTGATGACTGAAGCTAAATCAGATCGGCGAACCACCGTAGCTGATATTCTCCCCGAGTTCGGGGTCAAACTGCATCGAACGGGCTCGAATTGGGCCACGACTAAGCGTCGGCGAGCAGCAAGTAAACGCGTCGATTCAAAGGACGGCAGCGGCCATCGGCTTCGGCCAGCAGATATACGGGTCCTGAACAAGGCCCGCGACGGCTTCAAGGGATACTTTCGGTATCCGGGCGGCAAGTCTTCGGCTGCTATCCGCCGAACCGACGAGCCGATGCCGGCGATCCTCGAAAGTTCCGGAGGAGGTCCTGGTTTAGATTATAAGCCCCGTCGGGGCGACGTTATTGATCTGGGATTGCTTCCCGTCGCGACACTCGATGAACTGTCCCAAATCACCGGATTTCCGACCGGGTGGATCTGGGACGTGAAGCCTAAGCACAGAAGCGACGGCAAGCGTCTGACACCAATCAAGATGCTCGCGAACGCAGTGCCCCCGCCTTTGGCGGCCGCCATCGGTCACGGTCTGAGGAAACATGCACAGAAGCACATTCCGGAGGTAGCAAGGCCGGACTGGAAGGTGCCCAAAGGCTATGGTGAATGGCTCACTCGTACAGGTAACCTCACCGATGATGCGCAGACGCAGCTCGTTGCCGCCTTGCGCGATGCAAAGCGGCATCTCGCCGGTCACAATCTCCCAAGCACGAGGGCCGAGATTGCTGCTTTCGATAAAGTTGCCGCGTTTTCTCATGGATCGGCAAGTGCAGCCCGTCGGTCAATGTTGAGTGCTCTATCCAGTTTTGCGGAGTGGCAGGCATATATGCGATGGCTCCCGTCGGATGGCGAGGTCCGCAAGCTCACAAAGAAAAGAGCGTATCTGCGCAACTGCCCCGCGCCGCTACGAGCGAATTTAGCGGCACTTGAGTGCGACGAAGATTTTCGCTGGCTTTCGAAAGAACGCCAAAAGGAATACCGGCAAATGGTGACCAAGCTGTTTGATGCGGGCGACCCAGCGCCTTTCTTCAACGCTTATATCCGCCAAGATCCGTCTTTTCAGGAAGACGAACCTGATTCCGACGTGGCAGCCTTCAGCTTGACTCGACGCCGGAGGATGCAAAAAGCCGAGGAAAGAAGAGTGGCGGGATAGAAGGCCATTGCGCAATTTGGGCGGGCATGAGGCGTGACGCCTGCTGCAGCAGGCGTGTTCTCCCGGAGCTCATCAAGGCGAAGGGCGGAGGTAACGACGCTGGTGGCGAGATTTGCACTAATTCTACAGCGCGGCGAGACGCGGTCGCCGCGCTGTATTCATGGATCGAGTTCTGCGAAGTTAAACCGGACGATCGTACACCGGATGAACAAAGCGAAAGACGAATTTACAACGCTTGCTCTAATGTCCGGGGAGGGCGGCGTTTGGAAATTGCTCGGCCGACAAAAGATATGGTAGCGGAATAAACTGGCTAGCGTCGCCTCCACCCATTATCTTCTTTCCACCGATCTTCCTTCTCGCAGCGGCTCACGGGATAGGGCAGTCCGATCATGGCAAACGTCAACTTGTCGAGAATTCGCTTGGGACAGAAACATGCGATCGGTCCATCCCCCTCATGGACTTCCTTCACCTGAAACTCTGACTTGTTGTCATCGTCATATTTCTCAATAAAACAGACGATTGTCTCGATCGTTTTGCTCTGCCGAGACCTTTCGACGGCGGACAACGGCACCATGGTGTCTTACTGGCTGCCCGTCTTCTGAATTGCCAGCATGACGGAGCTGTTCGGGCCAAGCGCAAAACTCATTCCGGGCTCGCGGCTGATCAGTCGCCCGAGCGTTCGTTCGCGTAGGCCCGTTCGCTTTGCCCCCGGCGCGCCGCACCCATCCCACCTTGCCGGTTCATCCTCTTGAAACCGCATGCCGGTCAAAACGGTCTTCACCGGCGTTGCTATGACGTCCGTCTCTGAATCAAATAATTTGAAGTCCGCAACGTCGGTCTTGAAGATTGCAACGAAGATATTGGGCTGTGAATCGAAAAATTCGATGTTTGAATCAAGAATGCGCAACTGCTTTCGCGTCGGTGACAACTTGGTTCGACGTTTCTGCAACTTGATTCAGGTTGCCGGGGACGCGAGACAATGTTGAAGCAAAGTCACGCAATGCTTCGGGAACGTGATGCGAGCTTTGCGATCGTCCAATCTTTATACATCGAGCCGGAACGCATCGGCGGCCTTACACCGTTTGAAAATGTGACGTTCATCGGGCGCTTTGAATCAAGATTCCTCGGTTTTGAATCGCCTGCGTCGGGATCTGCAACGCAAATAATGGATTTTGAATCGCCCATATCGACGTTTGAATCAAAATAGCGCAGCTGCTTCAGTTCGGCTCGTCTTCCGCGAGAGGATGATGCGTTGGGCCGCACCGAGACGATGATGTTCCGGAAGACACGGTGGTTCGCCGGTCGCACCACTCACCTGCGAACGCCAAATCCAGGACCTGGTGACGACCAGACCTTGACCTTATGGGACTATCCCGAGCCGTTGAGAGCGGATCCGGCGGGAACGCAGTGACGTCGTTCTACCTCTTTCCGCGCCCGATGCTCTCATAGGCGAAGCCGGCTTTCTCCATCTCCTCGGGGCGGTAGATGTTGCGCAGGTCCACGATGACCGGCTGCTTCATCTTCTGCTTCACTTGCGCGAGGTCGAGTGCGCGGAACTGTTCCCATTCGGTGACGATCACGAGCGCGTCGGCGCCGGTGGCGCAGGCATAGGCATCGTCGCAATAGGTGATATCAGGCAGTTCGTGCATGGCCTGTTCCATGCCGACGGGATCGTAGGCCTGCACGGTGGCGCCGAGATCCTGAAGCGCGGTGATCAAGGGGATCGACGGCGCCTCGCGCATATCGTCGGTGTTGGGCTTGAACGTCAGTCCGAGCACGCCGACGGTCTTGCCGCGCAGATTGCCACCGAGCGCGGCGGAAACCTTGCGGGCCATGGCGCGCTTGCGGTTGTCGTTGACGGTGAGAACTGCCTCGACGATCCGCAGCGGCGCGTCGTAGTCCTGACCGGTCTTGACCAGTGCGCGGGTGTCCTTCGGAAAACACGAGCCGCCGAAGCCGGGGCCTGCATGCAGGAACTTCGCGCCGATGCGGTTGTCGAGACCGATGCCACGCGCGACATCCTGGACATCTGCGCCGGTTCGCTCGGCCAGATCAGCGATTTCATTGATGAAGGTGATCTTGGTCGCAAGAAACGCGTTGGCGGCGTATTTGATCAACTCGGCCGTACGCCGGCCCGTATACATGATTGGCGCCTGGTTGAGATAAAGCGGGCGATAGATCTCCGAGATCACTGTGCGTGCGCGCTCGTCGTCGGTGCCGACAACGATTCGGTCTGGATGCTTGAAGTCGCGGATCGCTGCGCCCTCGCGCAGGAATTCCGGATTGGACGCCACGGCGACGTCGGCCTCGGGATTGGCTTCCTTGATGATGCGTTCCACATCGTCGCCGGTGCCGACAGGCACGGTCGACTTGGTGATCACCACGGTAAAATCGCGCAGGTTGGCGGCGATCTCGCGTGCGGCAGCATGGACGTAGCTGAGATCGGCGTGGCCATCGCCGCGGCGGGACGGGGTGCCGACCGCAATAAACACGGCATCGGCGGCCTTCACAGCCTCACTGAGGTCGAGACTGAAGCCGAGTCGGCCGCTTTTCACATTGCTGGCCACCAATGCGTCGAGGCCGGGCTCGAAGATCGGGATTTCGCCCCGCAGCAGGGCGTCGATCTTGCCGCTGTCCTTGTCTACGCAGGTCACATGGTGGCCGAAATCGGCGAAGCAGGCGCCGGACACAAGGCCGACGTAACCGGTGCCGATCATCGCGATGCGCATGGAGAAAGCCCGTTCTGAGTGGTCGAAAGGCGAGAAGTTGAAGCTGCCGCATTCTAGCAGAAGGCGCGCGACTTTCACACGACGGCAGGTGGATCGCAGGGGTATTTCATCTGTGGGCAGACCGTGCTAAAGAGTGGGCCAAGCATAATTCTGCCCACTTCCGGTCACATCCCCGCACATGAAGAACGATCAGATCCTCGGAATCATCTCCGATTTCTGCCGGCAGGCGGAGATGGCGGAGTCGACCTTCGGTCGGCGGGCGGTCAACGACGGCAAGCTGGTGAATCGCCTGCGCGAGGGCAAGCGCATCACCATCGATACGCTGGAGCGGATTCAGGCCTTCATCGCCCAGTCGATGCCGGAGGGCGTGCCGCCGCCACGCGGGCTAGAGCCGCCGATCGAACGGCGCGATCCGCGCAGCAATTTCCGCTTCTTCGAGAACCGGCAGAAATACCTGCTGTTCGTCCATACGTGCTCGGAAAAGCGGGTGATTGCCGATCGCGTTGGGCTGGAACTGGCCAGCATCCATCCACGCCCGCCAGCGCTTCGGGTGTTCGATGCCGGCGTTGGCGACGGCACTGTGCTGGCGCGGGTGATGCGCTCGATGCATGGCCGTTTCCCGCATATGCCGTTCTACATTGCGGGCAAGGAGCTCAGCCTGGAGGACGTGCGACTCACCCTCGACAAGGTGCCGGATCGGTTGTTCGAGCATCCGGCCACGGTCTTTGTACTGACCAATATGCACTATGCCGAGGCGCCCACACTGACTCCGGCATCGCCGGCCGCCGCAGCCGCCATGATCTGGCACGAAGTTCCGCTACGGGGGGCTTCATCCGGTGAATTCGCCGACCAGATCGCCGGACTTGGAGCTTTTCTTGAGGACAACTGGCGGGCCAGCATCAACCCCCGATCAGGCATGCCGACCTATGAACGGCCCGTGGCGCTGGTGGTTTATCGCGAGGATCACCGGTTCCTGCTGGATTCGATTATCCCGCGGGCAGGGCGCACGGAGGCCAATTTTGACCTGATTATCGCCTCCCAGCCCTATCGCGCGAAGTCTTCGGTGCAGTTTCGGGCCAAACGGATCATGGCGCCGCTGGCGAGGGCGCTGCGGGCTGGTGGGCGACTGATCGGTATCCACTCGCATGGGCAGGACCCCGGCATGGAGATCGTCCAAGCCGTCTGGCCCAAAGAAAACCCTTTCGCCGTGAGCCGTCATGAGCTATTGCGCGCAGTGAAATACGAGCTGGGCTCAGCCGGCCGCGATCTGAACTTCAATGCCTATTCCGACCAGCGGTCGATCTTTCGCTACGCCATGGAGGCGCTGCCGAACGAGGTGACCGGATCGATCGGAACTTCGACGGCTTTTGCAGCGTGGAACGCGGCGGTTTACGTGGCTCAAATCGAGGATGACCGTTTGACGGAAGTAACCCGGAGCGGCCGTTACCTGGATGCCACCCGAGAGGTTCTGCGCAAGCACAACGGTCTCTGGTTCTACGACGAAAGCTACGTCATCTCGCGGCGTCGCGACTGACATTTCCGACCAATGTGACGAAGGCTGCCGAACTCGGCGCAAATTAGAGGACCAGTTGATGCGCGCGTCTTATCTCTTCACCAGTGAATCGGTTTCCGAAGGCCATCCCGACAAGGTTTGCGACCGTATCTCCGACGAGATCGTTGATCTGTTCTTCCGCGAAGGCCCGAAGGCGGGCATCGATCCCTGGGATATTCGCGCTGCCTGCGAAACCCTCGCCACCACCAACAAGGTTGTGATCGCCGGCGAGACCCGCGGTCCATCCACCGTCACAAACGACCATATCGAAGCCGTCGTCCGCGCCGCCATCAAGGATATCGGCTACGAGCAGGACGGCTTCCATTGGCAGAACGCTGACGTCCAGATCCTGCTGCATCCGCAGTCGGCAGACATCGCGCAGGGCGTCGATGCCAAGCAGCCGACCAATGCTGAAGAAGGCGCCGGCGACCAGGGCATCATGTTCGGTTACGCCACCAACGAAACGCCTGAGCTGATGCCGGCACCGATCTTCTATGCGCACAAGATCCTGCGTCTGATCTCGGAAGCCCGTCACGCTGGTACCGAAAAGGTGCTCGGCCCGGATTCCAAGAGCCAGGTCACCGTGCAGTATGAAAACGGCAAGCCGGTTGGCGTGCGCGAGATCGTCGTCTCGCATCAGCATCTCGTTGAGGATATGACCTCGAACCAGGTGCGTGAACGCGTCGAGCCCTATGTCCGCAAGGCTCTGCCGGATGGCTGGATCAGCGACAAGACGATCTGGCACATCAACCCGACCGGCAAGTTCTTCATCGGCGGTCCCGATGGCGACGCAGGCCTGACCGGCCGCAAGATCATCGTCGACACCTACGGCGGTGCAGCCCCCCACGGCGGCGGCGCATTCTCCGGCAAGGACTCCACCAAGGTGGACCGTTCGGCCGCATATGCCGCGCGTTACGTTGCCAAGAACATCGTGGCCGCTGGTCTCGCTGATAAGGCCACGCTGCAGCTCGCTTATGCCATCGGCGTAGCGCGTCCGCTGTCGATCTACGTCGACACCCACGGCACCGGCAAGGTCGCTGACGATGCCATCGAGAAGGCCGTTGCTGCCGCGATGGATCTGACGCCGCGCGGCATCCGCAAGCATCTCGACCTCAACAAGCCGATTTACGCCCGCACGTCGGCCTATGGTCATTTCGGTCGCACGCCGGATGCCGATGGTGGCTTCTCCTGGGAGAAGACCGACCTTGTCGACGCGCTGAAGCGCAACGTCTAACCACAAATTCGTCGTTCCTGGACGTGCGCGCTTCTTTGCGTACGCGAACCCGGAACCTGAAAATGAGTCACACACATCGAGTTCCGGGTTCGCTCGCGAAGGCGCGAGCGCTCCGGAATGACTCCCTCAACAAGGATATCCCATGACTGCGCCCAACGGCTTCACCGACTACATCGTCAAAGACATCAATCTCGCACCATTCGGCCGCAAGGAGCTCTCGATCGCCGAGACCGAAATGCCCGGCCTGATGGCCACCCGCGAGGAATTCGGCCCGAAGCAGGTGTTGAAGGGCGCCCGCATCGCCGGCTCGCTGCACATGACCATTCAGACCGGCGTGCTGATCGAGACGCTGAAGGCGCTCGGCGCAGACATTCGCTGGGTGTCCTGCAACATCTATTCGACCCAGGATCACGCCGCTGCCGCGATTGCAGCCGCCGGCATTCCGGTGTTCGCGATCAAGGGCGAGAGCCTCACTGAGTATTGGGACTACACCGCGAAACTGTTCGACTGGCATGGCGGCGGTCATCCCAACATGATCCTCGACGACGGCGGCGACGCCACCATGTATGTCCATCTCGGCCTGAAGGCCGAGAACGGCGACACGGCGTTCCTCGACAAGCCCGGTTCGGAAGAAGAGGAAGTGTTCTTCGCGCTGCTCAAGAAGCAGCTCAAGGAGAAGCCGAAGGGCTACTTCAAGGCGATCGCTGAAAGCATCAAGGGCGTCTCGGAAGAGACCACCACGGGCGTGCATCGTCTGTACGACATGCAGAAGGCTGGCACGCTGCTCTGGCCCGCGATCAACGTCAACGACAGCGTCACCAAGTCGAAGTTCGACAACCTCTATGGTTGCCGTGAATCGCTGGTGGACGGCATCCGCCGCGGCACCGACGTCATGATGTCGGGCAAGGTTGCCATGGTCGCCGGCTTCGGCGACGTCGGCAAGGGCTCGGCTGCTTCGCTGCGCCAGGCCGGCTGCCGCGTGCTGGTGTCGGAAATCGATCCGATCTGCGCATTGCAGGCGGCGATGGAAGGCTATGAAGTCGTGACCATGGAAGACGCCGCACCGCGCGCCGACATCTTCGTCACGGCGACGGGCAACAAGGATATCATCACCATCGAGCACATGCGCGCGATGAAGGATCGGGCCATCGTCTGCAATATCGGTCACTTCGACAACGAGATCCAGATTGCGACGTTGAAGAACCTGAAGTGGGACAACATCAAGCCGCAGGTCGACGAGATCACCTTCCCGGACGGCAAGCGCATGATCCTGCTGTCGGAAGGCCGCCTCGTGAACCTCGGTAATGCGACCGGTCATCCTTCCTTCGTGATGTCGGCCTCCTTCACCAACCAGACGCTGGCGCAGATCGAGCTCTACGCCAACAACAAGGACGGCAAGTACAAGAAGGAAGTGTACGTGCTGCCGAAGTCGCTCGACGAGAAGGTCGCGCGCCTGCATCTCGCCAAGATCGGCGTCAAGCTGAGCACGCTCAGCAAGGAGCAGGCCGCTTATATCGGTGTGAAGACCGAAGGCCCGTTCAAGGCCGACCACTATCGCTACTGAGTTCGGTTTGACGGTTTGAATAAGAAAAAGCCCTCGCTTTGAACTGCCCCCGTAAAGTTGGACGGTTCAGAAGCGAGGGCTTTTTGTTGTCGTCTGGGCCACACTGTGCCCTCGTTCCCCGCCAGAACGCGATTGCGTTCTGGCTAGAGAAGCGGTCGTCTTCGACCGCGTCTCGAAGGATGTGCGCCATCCATGGTTCGAGATGCGCGCCACGGCGCGCTCCTCACCATGAGGGCGGAGTTTGTGGTGCGGCTGGATATTAGGCCAACATCTCCCGCACCATAGGAACGACCTTGCGGCCATAGAGATCGATGCACGTCATCAGCTTCTCGTGCGAGAGCGCTCCGGCGCTGTATTTCATGTCGAAGCGCGAGATGCCGAGCGCCTTCGCTGTCGCGGCGATCTTCTTCGCAACGGTTTCCGGTGAGCCGACATAGAGTGAGCCCTTGTCAGCTTCCTGATCGAATTCGCGGTATTGCATCGGCGGCCAGCCGCGCTCTTTGCCGATGCGGTCGCGCATCTGCTTGTAGTCGGGCCACAGTTCCTCGCGAGCCTGTTCGTCACTGGCGGCGACATAACCGGGTGAGTGGACGCCGATCGGCTTAACGGGCCGCTTAATCTCGGCATAGGCACGGTGATAGAGATCGACATAGGGTTTGAACCGCTCGGGCTCGCCGCCGATGATCGCCAGCATCAAGGGCAGGTCGTAGCGCACGGCGCGGACGACCGACTCAGGGCTGCCGCCGACACCGATCCAGGTTTGCAGTTGGCCGGTCTCGATCGGCGGATAGACACGCTGATTGGTGAGGGGCGGGCGGGTCGTGCCGCTCCAGGTCACTTCCGGCTCAGACGCCAGCGCAGCGAACAGATCGAGCTTGTCCTCGAACAGCGTCTCGTACTGGTCGAGCTTGAAGCCGAACAGCGGGAAGGATTCGGTGAACGAGCCGCGGCCGAGGATGACCTCGGCACGGCCGTTCGATGCGGCATCCACGGTGGCGAAGCGCTGGAAGACGCGGATCGGATCGTCAGAGCTCAGCACGGTTACGGCGGATCCGAGGCGGATGCGTCTCGTGCGCGTGGCGATCGCCGCCAGCACGACTTCCGGTGCCGACACCGCGAAGTCGGCGCGGTGATGCTCACCGACGCCGAAAAAATCGACGCCAAGCTGGTCAGCCAATACCGCTTCGTCGATCACATTCCGGATCACCTGTGCATGCGACAGCATCTCGCCGTCAGCGGTGCGCGTGACGTCGCCAAATGTATCGAGACCGAGTTCGAGAGACATGAGCCGTTTCCCTGACAAGTGCTGAAACGAAAAAGGCCGCGCATGACGCGCGGCCTTTCGCGGTAAAGGCGTGCCTGACTTACTTGGGTTTGGTGATTTCGAACTTCAAGGTGCCGATGCCATCGACGCCGCATTCGACCTTGTCGCCCGGCTGAAGCGCAGCAACGCCGGCCGGGGTGCCGGTTAGGATCACGTCGCCGGCACCGAGTTCGACCTGCAGGGACAGCTTGGAAATGATCTCGGCGATGTTCCAGATCATCTCGGACAGGTCGCCCTTCTGACGTTCGGTGCCGTTTACCGAGAGCCAGATCTTGCCCTTCGCGGGATGACCGACCTTCGACGCGGGCACCAGCGCGCCGGTGGGCGCCGACATGTCGAACGACTTGCCGATTTCCCAGGGCTGCTCTTTCTTGCGCGAGATGGTCTGCAGATCGCGGCGGGTAAGGTCGACGCTGACGCCATAGCCCCAGACATGGTCGAGCGCCTGCTCCGGCGAGATGTTGAGGCCGCCGCTTTTCAGCGCGACGACGAGCTCGACCTCGTGCTGCATGTCCTTGGTCAGGGTCGGATAGGGAATCTCGCTGCCATCCGGCACGATCATGTCGGCATGCTTGGCAAAGAAGAAGGGAGGGTTGCGCTCGTCATTGCCGAGTTCGCGGATGTGCTCGAGATAATTGCGGCCCACGCACCAGACGCGGCGCACCGGGAATTTCGTCGTCTCGCCCTGAACGGCGATGGCGGCCTGCGGCGGAGGGGCGATAACGAACGATGCGGTCATGGACGGCTCTCGGGCTGGTTGTGAAAGCGGGGATCAAAACGGATGTCGCGCTTGCGCGGCAGAAAACAGAGGCAAGTCTTACGCCGACGCCTCGAGCGGTGCCAGCGGCGAGGCATCACGATGTTGCAAGCGGAAGAACGAGGCGTAACGTCCGCCACGGCGCAGCAGGTCGTCGTGGCGACCGCGCTCGACGATCTCGCCGCCTTCGACCACCAGGATGGCGTCGGCATGCATGATGGTGTGCAGGCGGTGCGCGATCACGATCGTGGTTCGGTTCTGACAGAGATGTTCGATGGCTTCCTGCACCGATTTTTCGGATTCGGAATCCAGCGCCGCTGTCGCTTCGTCCAGTAGGATGATCGGCGCGTTCTTCACCAGTGCGCGGGCGATGGCGATGCGCTGGCGCTGGCCGCCGGAGAGTTGCGCACCGTGCTCGCCGACGGGAGTGTCGTAGCCCAGCGGGAAACCGAGGATGAAATCATGCGCGCAGGCGGCCTTGGCTGCGGCGACGATCTCGTCTTCCGTGGCGCCCGGTTTGCCGAAGGCGATGTTCTCGCGGATGGTGCCGCGGAACAGATAGACGTCCTGGCCGACATAGGCGGTCTGGCCACGCAGCGAGCGCCGCGAGACATGGCCGATCGACTGGCCGTCGATGGTGATGTCGCCTTCGCTGACTTCATAAAGCCGCAGCAGCAGTGCCAGCACCGTGGACTTGCCGCCGCCGGACGGGCCGACCAGCGCGGTGACCTTGCCGGGCTCGGCGACGAAACTCATGCGGTTAAGCACGACCTCGTTGGGGCGATAACGGAACGTGACGTCATGCAGTTCGACGCGCGCATCGGTCAGCTTCAGCGCCGGCTTGTGATCGTCGTTGGGTTCGGAAGCCGGGCTGTCCACGATCTCCAAGAGCGTATGCGCGCCGATGATCTGGCTGTTGAGATCGATGTTCAGCCGCGCCAGCCGCTTCGCCGGCTCATAGGCCAGCAGGAAGGCGGTGACGAAGGAGAAGAACTGGCCTGGTGTCGCGCCCATCGCTACCACGCGATAGCCGCCATACATCAGCGATGCGGCGATGGCGAAGCCGCCGAGCGTTTCCATCAGCGGGCTGGAGCGGCTGGAGACGCGCGCCATCTTGTTGGCGTTCTGCTCGACGGCGGTGATGCTCGCTTCCATGCGCTGCTGCATGGTCTGTTCGAGCGTGAACGCCTTCACCGTGCGGATGCCCTGCAGCGATTCCTGCATCACTTCCAGAATCTCAGTGGTACCGGTGAACTGGTTGCGGGCGAGACCCTTGATGCGGCGGACCAGCTTGCGCAGCACCAGCATCGCGGGCGGCGCCACCAGGAAGCCGAACAGCGCCATATAGGGGTCCTGCATCACCATCACGCCGACCAGCGCGATCAGGGACAGAAGGTCGCGGCCGACGGCGTTGATCAGCAGGCTGAGCACCTGCGTCACCGAATTGGCGCCGGCGGTAAGCCGCTGCAGGAATTCCGACGAATGCCGCTCCGAGAAGAAGCCGATGCTCTCGTTCATCAGCTTGGCGAACAGCCGGCGCTGATTGTTCGCGACGATCGCGTTGGAGATCTTCGAGAGAATGACGGTGTGGCCGTAGGTCGATGCGCCCTTGATCAGGAAGATCACCACCACGAAGCCCGAGAACAGCGCGATACGCTCAATGCTCTTGTCCACATAAGCCTGGTTGATGACCTCGCCGAGCATATAGGCGGCGCCCGCGGTCGTCGCGGCGGAGACCGCCATCAGCAGGAAGGCCAGGAGATAGCGCCGCCAATAGGTGATTGCCTGTTCGGCGACCAAGCGGCGGATCAGCGCCCAGGCGCCGTACGGATCGTCAGTGACTTTGCGAGTAATCTTGGCCATCCGCGGTCCAGCGACGGCGCCGGGCAGGGATTTGCCGAGGCGTCAGGGTCAGCTTGCGAAACAGCCGCCTGATTGCCCGTTAAATCGCGGTTTTTCAAGCCAAAATCGGGCTTGCCAAGACTTTGTTAACCCGTTGGCCCGGCGACGTTCGCCGCCGGATTCGGGCCGATTTTGCCCCGGAATCTTTCGAAAAGCACGGCACGCAACGGGTACGCGCCGTACTTCCGGATGGCAGGATGTAGCCCAATCAGAACCGGTAATTCACCCCTGCTTTCATGGTGTGGAACCTGGTATCGACCGCGATGCTGGCGTTGGAGGAGAAGCCATTGGCGACGTCGTTGACGGCAGTGGAGAACAGCGTGCTCCGGCCAAGATCCACATAGAGATATTCGGTCTTGAACGACCATTGGGGCGCGAAGGCGTATTCGAGGCCCGCGCCGGCGGTCCAGCCCCACTGTGTCTGGCCGGCGGACAACGCTGCAACCTGGCCGAGCACGCCATTCGGGCCGGTCAGAGTAAAGTTCCCGCTGGTATTGACCCGGCCATAGGCGCCGCCGCCGGTGCCGTACAGGAACACGCGGTCCCATGCATAGCCGAGCCGTCCGCGAATCGTGCCGAACCATTCGACTTCGGAGCCGGTGCCGAATGCCGCGGACGTGGTCACGCCGTTATTGTTCAGTGTCTGATTGCCCTCGAAACGGCCCTTGATGCCGGACCATTGGAAATCGGTCTCGATGCCAATGACGAAGCCGCCATTGTATTGATAGTTGTAGCCAGTCTGTCCACCGCCGAAGAAGCCGCTCGAGGTCAGGCTGAGATTGCCGCTCGTGCTGGCAACGAGCGGGGCTGCCTCGGCCTGCAGCTGTCGCTGCGTAGCCTGGAACGGATAGTCGAACTTGTCGCCGCCGAAGCCGACATTGGCGCCGACATAGAAGCCGGTCCAGGAGAACACCGGGACGGGCGCGACTGGCGCCTTCACCGGATAGGGCATGTCGGCCGCGACGGCAGGAACGGCCGCACCGATAAGCAGTGCTGCGCCAGCGAATACTCTCTTCATGATCAGGCCCCTCAGTTTCTTGCGCACGGCAAGTGATTTCCGATGCGTCGCCGTCATCAGCGATCGCATGTGAAGTGTCGTCGAGCCGAGGCATCTGCGAATGATGCCGGGACTCGCGGCTTCCACGTGCACAATGACAGGGTTGGCGGAGAGGTCTTGTTCACGCGCGCAGCAGATTTTAGTTCTCGCGCACTGTCATCAAACTTCACGTCGATGTGGCGTCGTCGCAACAGCACATACGCGCACTATACAAATACAGCTACAGAACGTCGCACTTCAGAGATTTTTCGTGATGAGTTTGTTCTGTGCCGGTACATTATTCGTCGAAAATGAGTTGGGCATATGCATCAGGCCAGCTTCGTCTCAGATGGATTTGATCCGGAATTGCCGGATCACCAGAAATTCGCGCTGTGGTGCGAAAACATGGAAGCGCTCACCTGCTGCGTGGACATCACACGTGCTGAAAATCGGCCATTCTCGGCTTTCGTGCACTGGGCAGATTATTCGAATGTACGGGTCACCCGGTTTGGCGGCACGTTCAGTCGAATCCGGCGATCCAGAACGGCAATCTCGCGCGGGCCAGACGATGATTTCTGTCTGATGTTTCACCGAGGCGAAGGGACGCTGGTTGTCGATCAGGTCGGGCGCGAGACGGCCTTGTCATCAGACCGCGCATTTCTTGGCACGAACGGACGTCCGGCCGATTTGCAATCGGATGCGGATTTCTCGTCGACGACACTGACCGTCAGCAGGGAGCGCCTGTTGCCTCTCATCGGCAATGTCGACGATCTCCTGATCCGGCCGCTCGACGAACGGCGCGCAGCCGTGGCTCATTTGCGGCGCTACATCGACATCTCGGTCGATCTGCTGCGCGATCCGCATGATGCGGAGCTCGACAGCCATATCAGTACGACATTGCTGGATCTGACGGCGCTCGCGCTAGGTGCCCGCGGCGAGGCTGCGCAACTTGCTTCGATGCGCGGTCTGCGCGCGTCGCGAACGCAGGAAATCATCGCCGAGATCGATCGCCATTTCGCGGATCCGGGTTTCTCTGTGGGGCAGGTCGCGCGCCGGCTGGATTTGTCGCCGCGCTATCTCCAGGATCTCCTGCAAGATACCGGATCGAGCTTCACCGAACGCCTTCTGGAGCGCCGTCTGCAACACGCAATGCGTTTGCTGACGAGCGAGCAGGGCGATCGGCTGAAGATCAGTGAAATCGCGCTGGCCAGCGGCTTCAGCGAGATCTCATACTTTAATCAGCGGTTTCGACGGCGTTTCGGCGAGACGCCGAGGCAATGCCGGCGTTGATGTGGGCGGGGGCGCTCTGATCGTTCAGGCTGACTTCGCCAATAATTCAATGCCATGGCGCTCGCGGGCGAGCTTCTCTTCCCAAGCGAGCGCGTGCCGGGCGATGGTTTCGAGATCGTCGTATTGTGGCGTCCAGTTCAGCGTCGCCCGGATACGGGAGGTATCAGCAATCATGGTCATGATATCGCCATCGCGGCGCGGGGCGTACTGAACCGCGAAATTACGACCCGATGCACGCCGCACGGCCTCGATGGTTTCCAGCACGGAATAGCCGCGGCCATAGCCGCAATTCAGGGTGGTCGACGCGCCGCCCTCGCGCAGGTAGCTCAGTGCGGCGCGATGCGCCTGAACGAGATCGCTCACATGGATGAAGTCGCGGATGCAGCTTCCATCGGGCGTCGGGTAATCGGTTCCGAACACGTCGATCTTGCCGCGCTGACCGGTGGCGGCCTCCACGGCGATCTTGAGAAGATGCGTCGCGCCCATGGTGGCGAGACCGGTGCGGCCCTGCGGATCAGCGCCGGCGACGTTGAAGTAACGCAGCGCGACGAACTCCATCCCATATGCCGGTGCGATGTCGTGCAGCATGATCTCGGTCATCAGCTTCGACGAGCCGTAAGGCGACAGCGGCCGCGTCGCTGCATCTTCGGCCACTGGCGTGAAATCGGGGTTGCCGTAAACGGCAGCGGTCGACGAGAAAATGAAGCGCTTGACGCCGCATTTCACCGCTGCGCTGAGCAGGTTGCGCGTCGTCATCGTGTTGTTGCGGTAATAGCTGAGCGGGTCGCGCATCGATTCCGGCACGACGACAGAACCTGCGAAATGGATGATAGCGTCGATGCCATGGGCGGCGATGACGCCCTCAACGAGATTCTCGTCAGCGACATCGCCAATGAACAGTGGAACGCCCTCGGGGAGATATGTTGAGAAACCCGTCGACAAATTGTCGATCACGACCACGCTCTCGCCGGCTTCCACCAGCGCATGGACCATGTGACTTCCGATATAACCGGCGCCGCCGGTGACAAGGACGGTCATTGGATCTACTCACTCTCCCGTTTTGAGAACGCTATCGTGTCCAGGATGAAGAGTGGGTTTCGGCGGCCGGCAACTGGCCACTATGCTTAATGTTGCGTATAGGAAATCAGGCGAAATGGAGTCACCTGTGCCGATTGCTGGCAAAACGGCCGATAAACTGCAGCTGATCGTCACGAATCTGCACTGGCGCTACTCGGGTGTGACGGCGACCAATCGCATGGTGGCGCCGAAACTCGCAGACATGTTCGACGCAGCATGGCTTGGATCCGATGCGCCCGCCGGCATTGCGCGCATGGATATCGGCGATCTCATGAAATTGTGGCTCCGCCGCAAGCCTGTGATCTGGCACGCGCGGCGCAACAACGAGATGATTGCCGGCGTTCTGCTGAAGGCAATGGGGTGGCCGCTGAAACTGCTTTTCACCTCGGCCGCGCAGCGCCATCATACCTGGATCACGCGCTGGCTGATCAGCCGGATGGACGCCATCATTGCCACCAGCGATATCTCCGCCTCATATCTGAAGCGTTCCGCGACCGTGGTGACGCATGGTGTCGATACTGATCGCTATGCGCCGCCCGTCGATCGCGCGGCGGCATTTGCGGAAGCGAAGTTGCCGGGGCGTTATGCGATTGGTTGCTTCGGCCGCGTGCGCGCGCAGAAGGGTACCGATCTGTTTGTCGATGCAATGTGCGAACTGTTGCCGCGCTATCCCGATTTCACGGCTGTCATTGTGGGTGCAATCACGCCGGACCAGATCGGCTTTGCCAACGAGCTCAAGCAGAAGATCGCCGATGCCGGTTTGCAGTCGCGCATCGTCATCACTGGCGAGTTGCCGATCGATGAGGTCGAGCGATGGTATCGACGCCTGACGGTCTATGCCTTCACCTCGCGCAATGAAGGCTTCGGTCTGACGCTCATCGAGGCGATGTCGGCGGGTGCCGCGTTGGTCGCGACGCGTGCGGGCGCCGCGGAGATCGTCATCGAGGAGGGCGTGACCGGGAAGCTCGTGCCGACGGGTGATGCGGCGGCACTGACGCTGGCATTGGAGCCGCTGATGCGTGATCCCGATGCCGCTGCAGCCATGGGCGCGCGTGCGCGCCAGCGTGTGCTCGACAAGTTCAGTCTCGATGCGGAAGCGCGGGGAATTGCCGAAGTCTATCGCAGGCTGCTCTGACCCTGCAGGATATCCGCGACAAACGCATCAAGATCGCCGCCGGTAAACAGAAAGCCTGGTAGATGTGCGGCCTTGGCCGCTTCGATATCCGTGTCGCGGTCGCCGATGGCAAAGCTGCCTTTGCGTTGAACCGGCCAGTGCTGCATCAGATCGAGGATCATGCCGGGGCTCGGCTTGCGCCAGTGATGATCTTCCAGATAACCCGCAACCGATCCGGCCGGATGGTGCGGGCAATAGCGGACGTCATCGATGCGGGCGCCTTGCGCGGCAAGTTCGGAACGCATCCACTTAAACAGCGCATTGAGTTCGTCTTCGGTGAAATAACCGCGTGCGACGCCGGACTGGTTGGAAAACAGGAAGACGAAATAGCCGGCATCGTTGAGCCGGCGAATGGCCTTGGCCGCGTTCGGCATCCAGCGGATGCGATCGGATGTGCCCATGTAGCCGTCGTCGTAATTGATGACGCCGTCGCGATCCAGAAACGCTGCGGGCTTTGCTTGAGTGGTCGTCATATCTGCGCGCTTCTGTTGGACGCCTCGGTCATCACGCGTTGAATGATTCCGGCGACGTCTTCGGCCGGGATGTCGCGCATGCAGGCGTGGTCGTTCATGGTGCAAATCGGCCTGTGGCAGGGTTGGCACGGGACGACGGTCTTGGTCTGCACGGTGGCCACCAGCGGATTGAGGGGGCCCCATAGCTGCGGGCTGGTCGGTCCGAAAATGCCGATGGTCGGTGTGCCCACGGCGGCCGCGATATGCATCAGGCCGGAATCATTGGCCACGGCGACATTGGCCGCAGCCATGCCGATCACGCCATTGCGCAGGTCGTTGGTCGTCAGATCGCGGGCGCGGGGACCGGCCGCAGCGACGATCTCGTTGGCGAGGTCCTTCTCGCCGGGGCCGCCGACGACCCAGACATCCAGCCCGCGCTCGACCAGCAGTTTTGCCGCCTCGGCATAATAGGTCCAGCGCTTGGAGGAACCGACCGAGCCGGGACCGAGCGCGACGGCCGGACCGGTTCCCAGCCCATTGGCCTGCCGCCAGCGCGCGATCTCGTCGGCGGGCACGCGGAACTGGGGCACCGGCCATTCCGGCGGCAGTGGCGCGCCCTCCGGCAATGCCAGCGCGCATTTCTTGTCGATCATGCGCGGCAGCTTCTTTTCGCCCCAGCGCCACTGATTGATGAGGCCGAAGCGGGCCTCTCCGACAAAGCCGATGCGTTCCGGAATGCCGGCCAAAGCGGGTGCCAGGGCCGATTTCCAGGTCCGCGGCATCACCAGCGCGGTGCCATAGTTGCGTGCGCGCAGGGTGGCCGCCAGTTCCCATTGCCTGGCGAGCGCGAGCTGGCTGCGGGGCAGGTCCCAGACGATGCCTGAGCGCACGCCAGGCATGTAGTCGACCAGCGGGGCGACCAGTTTGGTCACCAGCAAATCGACCGGCCGGTTCGGCCAGCGCTCTTTCAAGACCCGAACGACCGTATGACCCCGGACGAAATCGCCGATCCACATATAGGGCACGATCAGGATCGGCCGGGTATCGTCCGGATCGACCCTCACGCCCTGGTATGGGGAATTTACGTTCATTCTTTCAAGGACTTCGCTGTTCTGCCGCGGGCCATATCGGGGTCAATTCGGTACCCGCTCCATCCCCGCAGGTAAAGCCATTTGGGATGTTTCCAACCATGTTCCCGCGGCGTTGACGACAACCCGTCGCCCAAGTTGCCTGTGGGGCAGGGTTGAGGCAAAGGTGGGTCAATCATGAGATCGGGGACTTCATGCTGCTTGTGACCGGAGGAGCCGGTTTTATCGGATCGAATGTCGTGGCCGCGCTGAACGATGCCGGCCGGGCGGACGTGGCCGTCTGCGACGTGCTCGGTCATGACGGAAAATGGCGCAATCTGGCCAAGCGGCAACTTGCGGACGTGGTGCCGCCAGCCGAGCTGATGGACTGGCTGCAGGGCCGCAAGCTCGATGCGGTCATTCATCTCGGCGCGATTTCGGAAACCACCGCGACTGACGGTGATCTGGTCATCGAGACGAACTTCCGGCTGTCGATGCGCCTGCTGGACTGGTGCACGGCCAATGCGACGCCGTTGATCTACGCATCCTCGGCCGCGACCTATGGCGACGGCAGTCAGGGCTTTCGCGACGAGCAGACTGTGCCGGAGCTGAAAAAGCTTCGGCCGATGAATCTCTACGGCTGGAGCAAGCATCTGTTCGACCTCGCGGTGGCCGAGCGCGTCGCCCAGGGCGAAAAGATGCCGCCGCAATGGGCAGGTCTGAAGTTCTTCAACGTGTTCGGGCCGAACGAGTACCACAAGGGCTCGATGATGAGCGTGCTGACGCGGCGCTTCGACGATATCAAGGCCGGCCGCGGCATCCAGTTGTTCAAGTCGCATCGCGAGGGTATTGCGGACGGCGACCAGCGCCGCGACTTCATCTATGTCGAGGACGTCGTGCGCGTGATGATGTGGCTGCTGGCGTCACCCGGTGTCAGCGGCATCTTCAATGTCGGCACCGGAACCGCGCGCAGCTTCAAGGATCTGATGTTGGCTGCCTATGCTGCACTCGGCACCAGGCCGAACATCGACTATATCGACATGCCAGAGCAGATTCGCGGCAGCTATCAATACTTCACGCAGAGCGAAGTCGATCGGTTGCGCGGCGCCGGCTACAACGGCGGGTTTACAACATTGGAAGATGCCGTCTCGCACTATGTGAAGGGCTTCCTCGACCAGCCCGATCGCTTCCGCTAACGGCGCAACAGGTACCGGTGTGATGTTTGATTTCGATGCCCTGTCGCATGCGATTGCCGACCAGACGGTGCTTTGCGTCGGCGATCTGATGCTCGACGAATTCGTCTATGGCGAGGTGTCGCGGATTTCGCCGGAAGCGCCTGCGCCGGTCATCGCCGTCCAGCGCAGCGAGATCAATATCGGCGGTGCCGGCAATGTCGCACGCAATATTGCCGCCCTTGGCGCGAAGTGCATCTTTGTCGGTCTGGTCGGTGAGGACGAGGCCGGCGCAACGCTAAAGAATGCGCTCGCGCAGGAACCTCTGATCGAAGCACTGCTGGTCGCGGATCCTTCGCGTCCGACGACGCGCAAGGTGCGCTTCGTGTCAGAGCATTTCTCGACGCATATGCTGCGTGCCGACTGGGAACTGGCTGCGCCTGCGTCCGCGGCCATCGAGAAGCAATTGATCGGTACGATTTTGCCGCAACTCGCGCGCGCCGACATCGTACTGCTATCCGATTATGCCAAGGGTGTGCTGACCGCGCGGGTGATCCGCAACGTCATCGATGCGGCGAAGAAGCTCGGCAAGCGCGTCATCGTCGATCCCAAGAGCGCAAATTTTGCGATCTATCGCGGCGCGACGTTACTAACGCCGAACCGCAAGGAATTCGCCGAAGCAACGCGCAGCCGTGCAGACAGCGACATCAATATTGCGACCGCTGCGCAGGAAGCGATGATCCTGGCGGATTGCGCCGCGATGCTGGTGACCCGGAGCGAGCATGGCATGACGCTGGTGCCACGCGACGGCGAGCCCATCCATGTGCCGGCGCTGCCAGTCAAGGTGCGTGATGTCTCGGGGGCCGGCGACACGGTGGCTGCAATGCTGGCTGTGGCGCTGGCGGCCGGGGCTGACTGGGAAGCGGCTTTGCGCGCGGCAACTGCCGCGGCAGCGGTCGCTGTCAGCAAGAAGGGGACGGCGGTGGTCACACCGTCCGAACTGCGTCGCCGGATTTTGCCGCACGCGTTTCTGGCCGCCGAAGAGAAAATCGTGGCATCGACCGAGCTCAATGCGCAACTGGCCGACTGGCGCAAGCAACAGTTGCGGATCGGTTTCACCAATGGCTGTTTCGACATCCTGCATCCCGGCCATGTGAAGGTTCTGACGGCAGCGCGCGCGACCTGCGATCGCCTGATCGTCGGCCTCAACAGCGACGCCTCCGTGAAGCGGCTGAAGGGCGAGGGGCGCCCGGTGCAGGACGAACGCGCTCGCGCAGAGGTCCTTGCGGCGCTGGAGGCGGTCGATCTGGTCGTGATTTTCGAAGAGGATACCCCCCTGAACCTGATTACGCAGATCGCGCCGGCTACGCTGGTCAAAGGCGGCGATTACACGCGAGAACAGGTCGTCGGCCATGAGGTCGTTGCTGCCTCGGGCGGAGAGGTGATCCTGATCGATATCCTGCAAGGCCATAGCACGACGTCGCTGGTCGAGCGCGCGCGCAGCGGACAGTCATGACACGAATCACACGGTTTACCGCGCGTAACTGGATGATTGCGATCCATGACGCCATCGTCACGGCGGCTGCGGTCGTTCTCAGTTTCGTGCTTCGGTTCGACGGCGAGAATCTATGGGATCGGCTGCCGCTGCTTCTGAATATCCTGCCGTACTTCGTCGTTTTCAGCTTCTTCGTCTGCTACGTGTTCAATCTGACGACGACGAAGTGGCGTTTCATCTCGCTGCCCGATCTGCTGAATATCATCAAGGCTTCCACGGTGCTGACGGGCGCGCTTCTGGTGCTCGACTACATCTTCCTGGCGCCGAACGTGTATGGCACCTTCTTTCTCGGCAAGACCACGATCGTCATCTACTGGTTCATCGAGATCTTCTTTCTCAGCGGAACGCGACTGGCTTATCGTTATTTCCGCTACACGCGCACACGCAATCAAGCGCGCGCGATGGATGCATCACCGGCCCTGCTGATTGGTCGTGCGGCCGATGCCGAGGTGTTCTTGCGTGGCATTGAGAGTGGTGCCGTCAAGCGCATGTGGCCGGTTGGCATCTTGTCGCCGGCGATGTCCGATCGCGGACAGGCGATCCGAGGTGTGCCGGTCCTCGGCGGCATCGACGATCTCGGCAATGTCGTTGATGACTTCAGCACGCGGCAACGCCCGATCGAACGGATCGTGATGACGCCGTCGGCGTTTGAAGCAGAGGCGTTGCCCGAGTCGGTATTGATGCGTGCGCGTAAGCTCGGGCTGACAGTGAGCCGGATTCCGTCGCTCGAGGAAAGCCGCGATACGCCGCAACTGGCACCGGTAGCAGTCGAGGATCTGTTGCTGCGGCCAAGCGTCAAGATCGACTATGCCCGGCTGGAGAATTTCGTGCGCGGCAAGGCGGTCGTCGTGACCGGCGGTGGCGGCTCGATCGGCTACGAGATCTGCGATCGTGTCATCACTTTCGGCGCGGCTCGGCTGCTTATTATCGAGAATTCGGAGCCGGCGCTTCATGCGGCTATGGAAAAGCTGGCAGCCAAGGTCACCAGCGCGGTGATCGAGGGCCGCATCGCCGATGTCAGGGACCGCGAGCGAATTCATCAACTGATGATCGCCTTCAGGCCGGATGCGGTGTTTCACGCAGCCGCGCTGAAACATGTGCCGATCCTGGAGCGCGACTGGGGCGAGGGCGTCAAGACCAACATCTTCGGCTCTGTGAATGTCGCCGATGCGGCGCTCACGTCGGGAGCGGATGCGATGGTGATGATTTCCACCGACAAGGCGATCGAGCCGGTGTCAATGCTCGGCCTCACCAAGCGTTTCGCCGAGATGTATTGCCAGGCACTCGATGGTGACGCCATCAGCGGCAGTGCCGCCAAGTCGCCCATGCGGTTGATCTCGGTGCGGTTCGGTAATGTTCTGGCGTCGAATGGGTCCGTCGTGCCGAAGTTCAAGGCGCAGATCGAGGCCGGTGGGCCGGTGACGGTGACGCACCCTGATATGGTGCGCTACTTCATGACCATCCGCGAGGCCTGCGATCTGGTCGTCACCGCTGCAACCCATGCGATGAATGCGCAGCACGCCGATGCATCGGTCTATGTGCTCAGCATGGGGCAACCGGTGAAGATCGTCGATCTCGCCGATCGCATGATCCGGCTGTCCGGTCTTCAGCCCGGCTACGACATCGATATCGTGTTCACCGGTGTTCGACCGGGCGAGCGGCTCAACGAGATATTGTTCGCCGAGCAGGAGCCGACCAGCGAGATCGGTATCGCCGGCATCCTTGCCGCGCGCCCGAACGAGTTGCCGCTGGAGACGCTGAACAGCTGGCTTACGATCTTGCGGAAAGCCATTGATGCGGACGAGCACGAAGTCGCTGTGGCAACGCTGAAGGATGCCGTCCCGGAATATCGGGCGGGGCACAGTGAGGCTGCGTTAGCGGCGCGGGGTTGAGAATGCCCGCAATACCGCGGCGACGCCGATGCCGGCAAGTATAAGCAGAGCTGCGTCGGCGACGCCTGAACGGAGATAGATCGACAGCCCGGCCAGTGCCGCCAGGCCGATATTGAGCGCGAACACCGTTCGCACCACCTCGATCACGGCGAAGCCATTGTCCGTCGCGCGCTGATAGAAGTGTGAGCGATGCGCCAGCCATACCGGCTCGCGCTTTACCAGCCGCCGGAGCAGGGTGATGGTCGCGTCGGCAAGGTAATACAGCGGCAGCAGGATGGCGGCAGCCAGATGGTGTGCATAGGCCAGTTGCAGGAAGCACCAGGCCAGTAACAACCCGATGGGAAGGCTGCCGACGTCGCCCAGAAACATCTTCGCAACGGGCCGATTGAATGGCGCGAAGCCGAGTGTGGCGCCGCAAAGCGCAGCGGCAATGAGTGCCGTCGACAACGGCAGTTGCCCGGAGAAGCCGATCAGCACCAGTGCCGCGGTGATCGGAATCACCTCGGCCACTGTGATCCAGTCGAGCCCATCCATGAAATTCACGAGATTGACGAACCAGAGTGCGGCCAGCAGCAGCAAGCCGCGTTCGATCCAGAGAGGCAGGTCCGGTGTGATCTGCAGTGTCGGGGGCAGGGCAAACAGGATCGCGGCAATACTGACGGCTTGCAGCAGCAGTCGCGGCGTCACGGAAATCGGACGCAGATCATCAATCGCGCCGATGGTTGCGATCAGGATCGTTGCACCAAACAGCACCCATAGTGTCGGTGTCGCTGAAATCGAAAGACTTGCAATCGAGCCCGCGGCAACCAGCAGTGTGACTGATATCACCGCGATGCCGGCGCCTTGTGGTGTCGGCACCTTGTGGGACGATCGGGCATTCGGTCGCGCCATTGCGTAGCGGATCAGCAGCGGATGAATGGCTTTGATGCAAACCGCGGACAGAACGGCGGCTACAACCAGAGCGACGAAGGTTGTAATCAATTCGAATGACGACATCGGGATGACACTGGTCCCAGGAATGACATGCGTTGCAGGGAAGATTGGGGTCGCTATGGGACAAATAGTTTGGAGTTATGCAGGGCGCCTCTTCTTAGCCTGTTTTTACGGCATAGCTAGCGGCGAAGGCCGCGGTTCTGACGCAATCGGGTGTTGCGATACCGAAGTATTTCAGCATCATCGTCTGGATGACTAATGAAATGCGACGCGGATCGTCATGCAACGTGGCGATTCCTGGCGAATGTCTGGGGACACGATGTCTGAACAACCCATCCTTGTCACCGGTGCTGCCGGCTTCATCGGTTTCCATGTGACGCGGCACTTGCTGGCTGAAGGCCATACGGTCGTTGGCCTCGATAGCGTCAACAGCTATTACGATCCGGCGCTGAAGGAGGCGCGGCTGAAGCTGCTGGAGGGCCAGCCCCGCTTTACCTTTGTGAGGGCGAATCTGGCAGATCGCCCCGCGATCTCGGCACTGTTTGGCGAATACAAATTCCCGGTCGTCGTCCATCTCGCAGCGCAAGCCGGTGTTCGCTATTCGATCGATCAGCCGCATGCCTATGCCGATGCCAATCTCGAGGGTTTTCTCAATATCCTCGAAGGATGCCGGCACAATGGCTGTGAGCATCTGCTTTATGCGTCGTCATCGTCGGTCTATGGCGCCAACAAGAAGAAGCCGTTCTCCGTCAGCGACAGGGTCGACAATCCGATCAGCCTTTATGCAGCGACGAAAAAGGCCAACGAGTTGATGGCGCATTCCTACAGCCATCTCTATCGCCTGCCGACTACCGGACTGCGTTTCTTCACCGTCTATGGTCCGTGGGGGCGGCCGGATATGGCGATCTTCCTGTTTACCAAGGCGATCCTCGACAAGCAGCCGATCAAGCTCTTCAATCACGGTAACATGCGTCGCGACTTTACCTATGTCGACGACGTTGTCAGTGCTATCGGACGGCTGATCGATCATGTGCCGACCGGCAGCGAGGATCAGGCTCCGGCACGAATCTACAATGTCGGCAACCACAAGCCAGAGGACCTTTTGCATGTGGTCTCGGTTCTTGAGAAGGAACTGGGGCTTGAGGCGATCAAGACGATGCTGCCGATGCAGCCGGGCGATGTGCCTGAGACTTTTGCCGATGTGGATGATCTGATGCGTGACGTCGGCTTCAAACCGGATACCTCGATCGAGGAGGGGATTCGGCAATTTGTGGCGTGGTATCGCAGCCACTACGGTAATCTGAACGCGAAGGGTTGAGAACGGCTGATGAGCAAGCGCATTATTCCCCTGATTATGTGCGGCGGTGCCGGTACGCGCCTGTGGCCGTCGTCGCGTGAGGGACGCCCGAAGCAATTTCTGCCATTGTTCGGGCCGCGCTCGACCTTTCAGGACACCGTGATTCGTGTGTCCGACGCCGGCTTGTTCGATCGTCCCATTGTCATCACCAGCGCCGCCTATCGTTTCATGGTGCGCGAACAACTCGCCGAGATCGGGCTTGAGGCTGACATCCTGCTCGAGCCGGCGCGGCGCGATTCCGGTCCGGCCATTGCCGCAGGCGCTGCTTTTGCACAGGCTCGGGATGAGGACGCGGTCGTGCTCGCGCTCGCCGCCGATCATGTGGTCCGCGACGTGCCGGCTTTCGTGACGGCGTGCCGTGCGGGTCTGGTGGTTGCCGATGCCGGCCACATCGTGACGTTCGGCGTGCAGCCGGAGCGCCCGGCCACCGAATATGGCTATATTTCACCAGGCCAGGTGCTTTCCGGCGAGGTGAAGAGTGTCGCCAAATTCGTCGAGAAGCCGGATCTGCAGACAGCAACCGGTTATATCGAGGCCGGTTATCTCTGGAACAGCGGCAACTTCATGTTTCGGGCGGGGATGCTGCTCGATGAATATCGCCGCGTCGACAGCGATAGTGTCGAGACCATCACCAGCGCTGTGGCGAAGGCTGGCCGCGATCTCGGCTTCTTTACGCTCGATGCGGACGCTTTCGGGAAGGCAAAATCGATCTCTGTCGACTATGCCGTGATGGAGAAGACGACGAAGGCGGCCGTGGTGCCGGTGTCCTGCGGCTGGTCGGATGTGGGCTCGTGGCTCGCAGTGTGGGAGCTGTCCAACAAGGATGCGCAGGGCAATGCCGCGCAAGGCGTGGCGGTGTTCGAGGACTCGCGTAACTGCAACGTGGCCAGCGATGGTCCGGTGGTGGCCCTGGAGGGCGTCGACGACCTCGTGGTGGTGGCGACGCACGACGCTGTGCTGGTCTCCCGCCAGAAGGATGCTAACGGCTTGAAACGGCTTGTGGCTAAGCTGAAGGTTGCGGCACCCCGGGTCACCGAAGATCATCTCAAGGTGCATCGCCCGTGGGGATCTGTGCAGGCCCTTGAGGATGGCGAGCGCTATCAGGTGAAGCGCCTTGTGGTGAAAGCCGGAGAGCGGCTGTCACTCCAGAAGCACCACCATCGCTCCGAACACTGGATCGTTGTGCGTGGTACCGCGAAGGTGACGATCAACGATCTGATCAAGACCGTTCACGAGAACGAGTCGATCTACATCCCGCTCGGTGCAACGCATCGTCTGGAAAACCCCGGCAAGATTCCGCTCGAGCTGATCGAGGTGCAGACGGGAAGCTATCTTGGCGAGGACGACATCGTTCGCATTGAGGACGACTACAAGCGAATCTGAGGTCTTTCGGTGCAGTGCCTGAATTCCTGATTACGACAGGCCGTCGCGCGGTCCGAGGGCCGCGTCGTTCTCTTCGTTTTGGTGGAAGATTAGTAATCGCTGTTTTGTATCTAAATACCTACCGCTAGGCGGAGCAGGCCGCCTGCGCAGCCGCGTCCCATGCGAGTCGGAGACATGGCTGTAGCGGACGGGGCAGCGACGGTCGGCTACCATCATCTGCCTATTTGCCTTGTATGTGCGCTCCGGTTTTGGCAACGTTGATGGATAGATCGCAGATCGGGGGATATCCGGATGCACAAAATTTTCTCGCGATTGATTTTTCTGTCAGCCACGTTTTGTTTGCTAGCGGTGCCCGCGCGCGCAGATTGGTTCGCGCATCCGTTGCAGGCCTATCAGCTGGGCGACCCTCCCTATTGGCCGGGCGTCCACAACTGGGAGCCAGCGATCGCGTCCGGCTGCTGGAAATGGAATTGGCAGCAGCGTAGCTGGTACGACCATTGTCCGGTTTACGTACATCCAAAGGCGTTCATGTACTCACGCGGTACATCGCGCGTGGTGCTGCACACGAAGTACTGACATCAGCCGAATTGGAGCCGTCTGGATCGAGGCACACTGTCGCGCGTCAGTACGGCGGCCATTGCGTTAGCGTCGGTTGAGATTGTAAATGCAACGCACTACTCGACAGTGCGCAGACAGCCAGCCGCGCAGAATGTTCGCAACGGCAGGCCCCTTTGAATGCGCTAGCTAAAGCCACCACAGCGTTTCGAGCCGGGTGTGTATGATGCTTCGTCCGCTTCGATTCTATCGAACGAAGTTCTCGTATCCGGATTTACTCACTGGGTGATCGAACAGGCGACCGCGTCGCGCTTGCCGGCATTGAGAATTGCATTCTCGCGCAAGCCATCCAGCCATATTCCCTTGCCAGCATACCGATAGCCGACTCCCATCGGGACCAGGCGGACATAAGAGCCGCGCAACGTCGCCGTAACGACCTCGCCGGCTGCGCTGATGGCGATCGGGCAGAGCGGATAGCTACGACCGTTCTCGCATTGAAAGACGATATCCGAACAGCGCCCGACGGACTCCGGCGTTGCGATCAGCCCAAGATCCGCGGCTGCCGCTACGTTCGAAAGGCTCAAGCCGCCTGCCAAGATTGCAGTTAAGGCAATGAATTTACTTGAAAAAAAATTCAACATCGTGTCGCCCCCACTCTGAAGTTGCATGAGCTAACCCTCCGGCGTGCCCGGGGTCAATGGATTTGACAGGGCTGCTGGCGGTCGGCGCGGCCTGTGGCCGCTTAACCACAATGATCTTTACCCTTTATTTATCCTTTATGATTCCTTGCCCCTTCGATCAATTTCAGAGAAAGTGCATAATTAAGAAATCATTAAAAGCGGTAAGCAGCCTGTAATTTCTTTCAACTGCTTTTTTGAAGCAAATTTTACTTACGGGGTTTGTATTATGAATGGACCTTTTCAGGTTGCTCAAGCGGGCACCGTTGCTGGACAGTCCGCCGGAAAACTCCCGAAGCACATCGTCAGGATCACGAAGCCGTATGCCGAACAGGCAGTCACGATCGCGCTGAGTTACGACGGCAGCGTACGGGCTGACGTGTCCGCCATCGCCGGAGAAAAAATCACACTCGTCCATGTCGGCGAGAAGCTCATCATCCTGTTTGACAATAAGTCGACGGTCACGCTTGAGCCCTACTTCGATGCGACGGGCAAGCCGCTCGATGGCATCAGCATGGAGGTGTCGCCCGGGCGCGATCTCACCGGCACCGAATTCGCGGCGCTGTTTCCCGTCACCGAAGATCAGTCAGTGTTGCCCGCTGCCGGCGACGGTAACGGCAATGCGCAAGCATCGGGCGCAAACTTTTCTAGCGTTGGTGTTGATCCGCTCGCCGCGCCGAATCCGCTCGATCTGCTTGGCCAGGAGGAATTGCCCGGACTGCAGTTTACCGTCCAGCTCGGGACATCGGTCACCGCCGCAGAAATAGCGCTGACCGCGAGCTTCGTACTGTCAAATACCGACGTCGTTCACGACGAGACGGCTGGCATCCAGACGCTTCTCGCCAGCGATCAAGCTGGTGCGCCACCGTTCGCAGCGCCGGCCGGCGCTGCGCCTTTGATCGGCTGGGCACAAAGTCTGCTGTCGGAAATCGCTTCTTCGACCGTCGATTTCGGCACTCATGGCGCCGGAACGGTTGCTTATACGCTCCGCGCTGCCGACGGGAATGTCTTCACGGGAGCTGATAGCGGGCTTCGCGCGACACAGACCGGAAACGAAATCTTCCTCTTCACAGAAGGCGATCTTGTTGTGGGTCGCGAGGGTAATGGTAGCACTCCGAACGCCAATGGCGTGGTGGCCTTCGCGCTGTTCCTCGAGCCGGGCTCGCTGAAGCTCGATCTCGCCCAGTACGAGGCGATCAGCCATCCGAACGCGTCGGATCCGAATGATCTGGTTGGTCTCGGCGACCTCGTTCACGTCACCCAGATTGCAACTGCCGCAGACGGCACCATCCTGACGACGACATCAGCGGCTGGGCTCAATATTTCATTCCTCGACGACGGCCCTGGCATTCTGGTGACGGTGGTCCAGCCGGAGGAAGGGACTGCGCACCTTGCGACCCTGTCGCTCGATGAATCGATCGGCGGCGACCGCGACGCCAATGGTGCGCCGGATGGAACGCCCGACGATACCGGCAATACTGTGCCTGATCCGACTGGCACAAATCCGATCGGCGAAATGAAGACCGCGGCTGGCGAAGGCAACGTGCCAGGTGATCTGCAGGCGCTGTTCAATGTCGTCAGGGATCCGGGAACGGACGGCGAGAAGTCGACCACCTATGCCTTCACGTTTGCGCTTACGGGAACTGGCGAAACGGGCGGCGTCGCTTCCACGCTGAAGGTGACCGATCCTACCCACATCTACGGCGACGACACCATCTATCTGTTCAGGGTGAGCGCCACCGAAATCGTCGGTCACGTCGGCAACGATCCGAACGGTCCGATCGCGCTCCGGGTTACGCTGCAGGATGCTGGCAGCCTCTCGGGTGGCCAGCTCGTGGTCGATCAATATATGGCGATCGACCATGGCCAGGACGGCAATAACTTCGATTCGTCACAGTCGCTCCATCTGGTAGGCGAGGGCGCAGGCCTTGGCGTGACGCTGACTGCCACCATCACCGACGGCGACAACGACACCGCGACGTCTTCGGCAACGATTGCGATCGCCGGCCAGCAAACATCCAGCATCAGCTTTCAGGACGATGGTCCTGCAATTGCGGTGACGGTGATCCAGCCGGAGGAAGGTTCCGCGCACCTTGCGACCCTGTCGCTCGATGAATCGATCGGCGGCGACCGCGGCGCCAATGGTGCGTCTGACGGAACGCTCGACGATACCGGCAATACTTTGCCTGATCCGACTGGCACAAATCCGATCGGCGAACTCAAGTCGACGGCGGGAGACGGCAGCAAGCCCGGTGATCTGGAAGCGCTCTTCAGCGTCACGAAAATTGCCGGCACCGACGGCGAGAAATCGACGACCTATGCCTACAGTCTTGATTTGACGGGCATTGGTGACAATGGCGGCGTCGCTTCGACTCTGAAGGTGACCGACCCTACCCACATCTACGGCAACGACACCATCTATCTGTTCAGGGTGAGCGCCACCGAAATCGTCGGTCACGTCGGCAACGATCCGAACGGTCCGATCGCGCTCCGGATTACTCTGCAGGACGCTGGCAGCCTCTCAGGTGGCCAGCTCGTGGTCGATCAATATATGGCGATCGACCATGGCCAGGACGGCAACAACTTCGATTCCTCGCAGTCGCTCAATCTGGTAGGCGAGGGCGCAAGCCTCGGTGTGACGCTGACTGCCACCATTACCGACGGCGACAACGACACCGCGACGTCTTCGGCGACGATTGCGATCGCCGACGGGAACAGCTCAAGCATCAGTTTCCAGGATGATGGCCCTGTGGTGACCGTGGCCGAGACGGCAGGTTTCCAGATCGTCCACGACGAAACCCTGCTGCTGCAGAGCCCGCCGTTCGGCGACGATAACGATATCCTCTTCACCCCGGTCTTCAACAGCGTGGCCAATCCGGGGCACGACCCGGACGGTGTGTTCGGCCTGCCACTGGGATATGCCCGAAGCGCTGTGTCGGCTCTGACGATCGGCTCGGTCGATTTCGGCACCGATGGTGCCGCCGCCACGAATTCCAAGATCTTCACTCTGACATTGACGAACCAGAACGGCGATATCGCGACCGGCCCGATCGACTCTGGCATCAAGACCACCGATGGCCACGAGATATTCCTGTTCGTCGAGAATGGTCTCATCGTCGGGCGCTATGACGGATCGGATGCGGATTCCACTGTTACTAATACTGGCAACGATCCGGCCGCATTTGCGATCGCAATCAATGCATCAACCGGCATTGTGTCGCTGGTCCAGTATGTGTCTCTGTTCCACCCAAGCGCCGACGTCGGCGGCGACAGCGACGAAGCCGTTTCGTTGGCAAACGCACTGGGCAGCATCAAGGCCACCCTGACCGTCACCGACGGCGATGGCGATACCGCCTCGGCATCAGCTACGATCTCTGGCGCGATCCAGTTCGAAGACGACGGTCCGCTGGTGACGGTGGTGGTGTCGCGGAATTTCGGAGTCACGGCGGATGAGAGCGCCGGTCTTCAGGCCAACGACGTCGCCGGTCCGCTGGCAGCCTTTGCCGGTGTTTCCAGCCCAGGGGACGATCCGGACGAGACCGGACCGGTCCTGGCATATGCGACCAGCAACGGTGTCGCACTGACGGTGGTGCCGTATTTCGGTGTCGACGGTCCGGACCCGACCACCCCTATCACGTACTCGCTGGCGCTCAATTCGTCCGTATCCGGCGTGACATTGACCGACGGAAGCGCGATCAGTCTCCATCTTGAGAGCGGGCTGATCGTCGGCCGCGTCGACACTGGAGCTTTTGCAGGCGATGCGGCATTTGCCATCGCCATCGATCCGGCCAACGGCAAGGTGTCGGTGGTCGAATATCTGTCACTCAATCATCAGAACACGGCGAATCCAAACGATACGGTTTCGCTCGCGGCAGGTGCAGTTTCCGCCGTCGTGACCATCAAGGATGGTGATGGCGACACCGCCTCAGCATCCGCAGATATTTCCGGAAATATCCACTTCAACGACGACGGCCCGACGCTGATTACCAATGGTTCGGTGGCTGCGAACGTCGATGAAGACGGTCTGCACACGCCCGGTCTGTCGGATTCCAACCCGGACAACAGCCGTCCGGGCGAGGTCGCCGGCACCAACTCCGCCGTTGCGACGGGGGCAGCCGGTGCGCTTAAGGCACTGGTTGACTTCGGCGCGGACGGTTTCGGCAGCTTTGGACTCAAGACGATCACTACGCCGGTCGACACCGGCCTGAAATCCGACGGCGGGCATATCCTCGTGGTGACCGACGTCAATGGCCTGCACGGCTATGTCGACAACGGCACGCCGGGATATGACGCGGGCGATCGCGAAATTTTCATGCTGACGGTCGGCGCGGACGGTTCTTATGTCTTCACGCTGAAGGATCAGATCGACCATCCGACGCTCAACAATCTGCTTGGCGATAACACTGAAAACACCCAGGCGATCGATCTGTCGTCCTATGTTGTGGCAACGGACGGCGATGGCGATAGCGTTCCACTCGGCGCCGGTACGTTTACGGTCACCGTGCTTGACGACATTCCGGTCATCACGGCGCGTGCGCCGGAGCAGACGACGGTCACGACCACCGAGACTGTTACTTACACCCTGCAGGCGGGCAATACCGACATCCGCGGTATGGATGGCCAGAACAACCATGACATCAAGCTGACCGGCATCGACCTCAAGGAGGGTGACAACAGCGTCAACACCACCGGCACCAAGATCGGCGTCGGCGATGGCCAGATCATTGATGGCTACGACACGCATCCGGGGCTGACAGGCCCCGAAATCCTCACGATGACGTTCGTCAACAACCTGCAGATCACCGGTGTTCCCAACAATCCGACGATCATGGATTCCGGATCCTACGACGTCTCTTCCGCCACATTCTCGATCGACGTGGCGGAAGCCCACGGCGTCGAAACCGCGGTGGTCTTCGTGTCCGCCACCAACAACGGTGCTTTTGTCGCGCTCACCTTTACCGTGAATGGATTGCCGTTTGCCGGCGCCACGCCTGTGTTCCAGGGCGGCATGCAGGTTGGTTACGTGCTTGACGGCGTGACGGATCTTTCGACCGTCCAGGCGATCGGCACAACCCCGTTCGACGTCTTTAATGTCGGCAACTACAATAATTACCAGTTCGACAACACCGCAGGTGGTGGCCACGAGACGTTCACCGACGGCAATTCCTTCAAAGTGTTCGGTATCGAATCCACGATCACGACCACCACCATTGTCACGGAAACGTTCAAGGTCAGCGAGGACGAAAGTACCGGCGTGAACACCGCGGCCGATCCGAATCCGGCCAATGACGTCGATCCGCTCGCCAATGTCCCGCCCGCAGCCATCGCTGAGGCAGGCGCCATTGGCTATGCGAAATCGCCGACCAGCGTGCTTGCCCCGGGGGCGCTATTCGCAGGCAAGGTGGGCGCCGACGAGCCAGGCGTGTATTCCTTTGCGGTCACCGACAAGGACGGTAACGCGATCAGCGGAGTCGATTCTGGCCTGAAGACCCTCGATGGCAGCCACATTATGCTGACAACGGACGCCAGCGGGGCAGTTGTCGGCGCGGTCGGTCAGACCGAGATTTTCAAGGTCTATGTCGATAGTGCCGGATACGTTTGGATCGCGCAGTACCAGGCGATCGCGAATGACCTGGCGGGCTCAAGCCCGGCTGCATTCGATGATATCGCGACGGTCACTGCCGACCTGCACATCAAGGCAACGCTGACGGACTTTGACGGCGATTCTACCAGTGCGGTGTCCGGTGTGGCGTTGCAAATCCAGTTCCAGGATGACGGCCCGATTGCCGTCAATGACATCGATTCCGCCAATGGCGCTGCGCTGACGGCGACCGGCAATGTGATAACCGGTATCGATATTGCTGTTGGCGCCGACGCCAATGCGACGGACGGCAACAAGGATACAGTTGGAGCCGACGGTGCGAAGATCACGGAGGTCGCAGGCGTTACGACCATCACGACGCCCGACGGTGCGAACAACTTCCAGGTTACCGGCCAATACGGTACGCTCGTGATCAACGCAAATGGCGACTATACCTATACGCGATTTAACGGCTCGCCCATCGTTGCCAACGACGTCTTCACCTATACTCTGACCGACGGCGACGGTGATTTCTCGACGGCGAAGCTGACCATCAGCATCTCCGATCACGGCGTGACCGTCTCCGGTATTGGTGCGACCGGTGGTGATGAGGCCGTTTTTGAAGCCAATCTTCCTACAGGTTCATCGCCGAACGATCCACTGCTGACCCAGATCGGCACGTTCCATTTCTCGGCGCCGGATGGCGTCGATGATCTGAGCATCGGCGGGACGCTGGTCGTACAGAATGGCGTCGTGCAGAACATCAACACGCCGTTCAACACGACCTATGGCGTTCTTACCATCACCGGTGTGGACCTTTTGGCCGGGACGGTCAGCTATTCATATACGCTGGCCCACAACACTCTGGCACATGGTCCGCTGTCCAACGGCGGCGCAAATTCGGTTTTCGATAGTATCGCGGTCCAGGTGACCGACACGGACGGCGATGCGGCAAGTTCCAGCCTGATCGTCAAGGTCGTGGACGACGTGCCAACGGCACACGCGGACACGGATGCGGCACAGTCGGGTCAGGTGACTGCCGGCAACGTGATTACGGATGCCGAAGCCAATGGCGACAACGGCGCCGACAAGGCGGGGGCGGACGGCATCGCGTCGATTGCGTGGACGGGTGTGGCAGGCAGCACGGTGACGGGCGTCCATGGCGTGCTGACGGTCGATGCGAACGGCGGCTACAGCTATCATGCCAACCCGAATACCTCGGGGACGGACGTGTTCCATTACATGATCACGGATGGCGACGGCGACACTTCGCCCTCGACGCTGACGATCACCGTGGCGAACGGCCAGCCGCTGGTGGCACCGGCGAGCGCGACGGTGGATGAGGCGGCGCTGGATACGGCCACGAATCCGAGCGATCTGGGTGCCGGCACGGTGACGGGATCGACCCCGTCTTCGACGGCAGAGACGACGACGGGCACGCTGACGTTCTCGGATCCGGATGTCCCGGTGACGGTGACCGGAATCGCGGCGGGCAATCTCGGCACCGACGTATCAGGCAATGTCGGCACCACGATCGCTGGCCTCTACGGGCTGCTGAAAGTGGATAGCTCGGGTCACTACACCTATACGCTGACGTCGCCGTTTACGACGACACCGGCGACGGACAATGGCGTGACGACCGAGCCAGGCAAGGACGTGTTCACCTTTACGGTGACCGATGCCTTCAACAACACGTCGACGTCGACGATCTCGATCTCGATCATCGATGACGTGCCGCACGCGGTTGCTCCGCCGACGGTGCTGAATATCGATGAAGCGGGCTTGACCGGCTTCCCGTCGGTGCAGGCTCAGACCGGCTTCCTCAACATCAACTGGGGCGCCGACAACGGCGTGGCCAAGCAGGTCGCCTTTGCGACGGACGGCAGCGGCCACTATGGTCCGGCCCTCGCGTCGGGCGGCGTCACGCTGGATTATTTCGTGACCACGGTCACGGATGCGGCCAATGTGGTGCATCCGGAACTGGTTGCCTACAAGCACCTCGGCGATCCCAACGATCCGGTCTTTACGATCACGCTGACGACGCCGTCGGGTAACAACAATCCGTATTACACCTTTGCGCTTTTCCACCCGCTCGATGAGCCTGCGGCCGGCACCGATACGATGCCGCTCAACTTCCATGTGACGGCGACGGATGCCGATGGCGATACGATCCCGGTTACGCTGACGGTGAACGTGAAGGACGACGTACCGACGGCACATGCCGACAGTGGCAATGTGGCGGAAGGCGGCGTGCTGACGGTGAGTGCGGCGGCCGGCGTGCTGGCGAATGACATCGCGGGTGCGGATGGCCTGGCGG
>NZ_JBXAMO010000009.1:80739-257638 GCF_058800725.1 Tardiphaga sp. GW822-FHT04G09
GACGGATGCGAACGGCAACACCACGACCGGGACCATCAACATCACCATCATCGACGACGTACCGACGGCACATGCCGACACGGACAGCGTGACGAGCGGCTCGTCTTCGACCGACGGCAACGTCCTGACCGGTGTCGATACGACCAGCGGCATCGCTGGAATCGATGTCCTTGGAGCCGATGGAGCGACGGTGAGCCGGTTTGTGGCCGGTACGATTGTTGGTGATGTCACCGGCATTACGGCGGGCTCTGCGTCTGCGGGTGGCACCATCAATACGGCAAAAGGTACGCTGACGCTGGGAACGAACGGCCAATATACCTACACCGCGAATGTGGGGGCGATTGGCGATGATATATTCACCTACACGATCCGGGATGGCGACGGCGACTTGTCGACCACCACCTTGAAGATCACCATCGAAAACTCGGTGCCTCAGGTGGTCGATGGATTGTCGAGTATGACGGTCCTGGAATCTGCTCTCGATCGCATTCAGGACGGCAACGATCTGGCAGCGGGCGTTAAACTCGGAACCAACCCATCGTCCACCGCGGAAACCTCTATCGATACCAACGGGCTGCAGTTCCATGCGACCGGCGAAAACATCGTTTCGATCAAGTTCGCCGATCCAAACAATCTGGCCGATGCGTATGCCACGCCAACCTTTGCGAATCTGGGAAGCGGAACACCGCAATGGTCGCTCTCTGGCGATGGCCGGACGCTGACGCTGTCGTTTGGTGGCCAGGCGGCATTGATCCTTGCATTATCTGGAGCGACAGGCGCTGCTGCAGGGTCGGATGCTTTCGTCACCGTGACGGCAACGTTAGTGGACCATTTCTCGCATCTCGTTTCGCCGAGCACGCTCGATGTCATCCTCAATGGCGTAAAGGTGGTTGCCACCGACTCGTCCGGGGACGAGGTTGCCGGAACAGTGAGCACGACGATCGTCGACGATGCTCCGGTCAACTTCACCGCCCAGTCGATGGTGATCGAAAACGGTTCGAACGCGGTCGGTAGCGGAGCATTGAATTTCTACGAGAGCATTGGGGCCGACAGCGGCTCAGTTGTTTTCACCGGGACGAATGGCTCGACGCTGACAAGCGGAATCTCGCCTGTTACGTCTGGCGGGAAGACCGTTCATCTGTATGGGTTTGGAACAGGGACGCTCTCGGGCAAGATAGATCTCGATGGCAATGCCGCAAATGGCGATGAGACCACGGTATTTACCGTGACGCTGGCGCCCAATACCCTGAATGAAACTCAGGATCTCTACAACATTCAGTTCCTGCGCAGCCTTGATGACGGCTCGGGCAACACGATTACGCCATCGAACTTTACTGATACTGCCGCTCGCGATTACAAGGTCGTTGACGATACGACAGCTCTGAATCACGACATCCTCATATCGGGCAGCGATACTGTGAATGGCAGTAACGGCGGCGGCGTCACGAGCTTCGGCGTCGGAAACCCCTCAATTGGCACAAGCGAAACTCTCAGGTTCGATTTCGCCTCAAATGTTGTTGTCAGCGGAAATGGTTCGCACAACAGCTTTACCTACGGCCCCCACTATGACGTGAATGGCTTTGCATTTACCGTTCAGAACGGGAGCGCGACGACGGTTTTTGTGAAAGTCTACGATGCAGGCAACGATTCCAGCTTCACCAACGATCCTGCCGATACGATCACTTCGGTCTATAAGAACGGTGTATTGACGGCTTTCTCGACGTTAAATGGCGGGATTACTGTTTCGGCGAATAACGGCGATGTCATCGCGGTCTATACTGCGGACGGTTATGATCGTGCCGAGATTGGTTATGTAAGCGGTAGTACTTTCTCGGTTGCGAATGTCGGCTACCTGCAACTCAATGCAGGGCACGATCTGCCGTTGCATTTCAATCTGACCGCGACGGATGCCGACGGCGATACATCGACTGGCGTAATCAACGTCACCACAACGCCAATTACAACCACGATGACCGGGACATCCGGCGATGATTTGCTGGTGGCCGGTAACGGTGGAGAAACCCTGATTGGGCTTGCCGGGAACGACACCCTGACCGGCGGTGTGGGTGTGGATCACTTCCGTTACAACGCGCCAACGGATGGAACGGACCACATCACTGATTTTGTGTCAGGCTCCGACTCGATTGACGTTCTGCTGTCGGCCTTCACCGGTCTTTCGGGAGGTACGGGAGCGATTACTACGGGTGAGTTGTTTGGCGTCAGCAACGTGCAGGATCCAAACACGATTAACATCGGAGGCTCTCACTTTGCCTACCAGCAGTCGACCGGCCAACTCTTCTACGACAGCGATGGCGGCGGTAGTGCCAATCGCGTGCTGCTTGCGATCCTGGACAACCACGCGGCCATTACCGCGAGCGATGTCCACAAGGTCTGATCCTTCGAGATCGACAGGATCAAAATGACAAAGCCCGCCGGAGCAATCCGGCGGGCTTTTGTTGCAGTTGCGTTCAATTCGACTGATCTTTCGGAAGGAAGTGCCGACCCGAATGGCGGCAGACGGCCACTCAGATCTTGCGTCCACCCGGGTCGCCATCGATCGTTACCGTGATTTTCTGGATCTCGGTGCGGCCACCGGGATACTTCACCTCGACGGTCATGGTGTCATTGCCGAGGAAGTCCGGCTTCGATTTGTAGAAGGCGATGAAGCCGGGGACTTCCAGCGCAAGGCACTGCTTGTAGTTGGTGGCCGCGACCTTGCCGCGTTTGATGTTGACGGTGCCATTGGTCGGCGGACTCACGAGCCGAATGGCCGGCAGGGTGCCACCGGTGCAATCCGGCTGGACGTTGAGATAGATGCCGACCTGGATATCTTTTGCGGGCAGGCCGCGAGCGGTCCGCTCGACGGTGGTTTCCTGTGCCGCAACGGGCTGCACAATGCCCAGTAGGGCGCCGCCGGCGACCAGGCACATCGTGGCGAAAAATGCAGGCACTCTCATTTGAAACGATCCCTGACGATCGTCGCTGCCAACCAGGTACCGAAGGCCGCTTCGAACCAGACCCGGTCAGTGTATCACGGTATCGAATACGGATTGCGCGCTGCCCGCCGTCAACACCCAGATATTTGTACTCGATCCCCGGGCCACCTCCTGCACGCCTGATCTATTGGAGCAGAGGAGGTGCGCGCAGCGGTGATCAGAGCAAAAGCGGATTGGCCGGCTCGTGTGAACCATTGGAGGTTGGCATCATCGCCGGCTCCCGCGCGTTCGCCTTATCGGCGTCATTCCACATCGTCCCGGTATCGTTGGCTTCGACGTCGGTGCCAGCCGATGCGGGCGCCATGCCGGCAGCGTCGCGGAACAGACTCGACAAATATGGGGAGGCAAAGAGGCTCACGCCGCCGCGGTCGAGCGCGTAGAGCGGCGTAAACTGCGATGTTTCAGCATCTGTCTTCGCGGCGAGCCAGCGGTTGTCGAGAATGATCCACGCTCCATCGCTGCGAACGGCCAGTACGGCGTGGTCCTGCCGCGCCGTCTTGTCCCTGCCGAGCAAAATGCGGAGATCGGTCTCTGCGACGCCGGCCTCGCGTAGCGCGATGTATTTCGCTACGGCATAGTCCTCGCAATCGCCCCGTCCGGAGCTGATGGTTTCGAGTGGCGCGCTCCAGCGGTCGAGAACGCCGTGCTGTATGAGGTCGCTCGTATAGATGACGGCTCGGTTGATCAGCCGGTTGGCGATTTCGATTTGGGCTTTACCGCGACCAGCGCGAACCTCATCGACGATCGCGGCAAAGCGCGATGCCGCGCCTGCGCATTGCGATCGCTCGGATCGACATGCAGCGAGGGTTGCAACGTCAGTCTCGATCTGCCGACCGAGGTCCTTCCATTTTCGCCACAGCGAGCCTTCTGGAGCTCTGAAGCTGACCAGGCCAAACGGTTCTGCGTCTGCGGATGCGCCATATCCCATCGCGTTGGTGGCGTCGGACATGACGTCATCGCTCTTGGCAGAAGCGATGCGCACTGCCGCTTCAGGACTCGGTTTGCCGTCCAGTTTTGCGAGCACACTGTTGATGGAAAAGAAGCGCGGGCCGCTGGCCGAGCGCTGCTGCGGCGCAGTCACAGGCGCCAGCATCGACGGCGTGACCAACTCATCGAAGATCGGCTTGTGCGGTGTCTTTTGCTTCGCGTCAGCATCATGCGTCCCGGCAGCCATGATTAGCATGACGGCACTTGCAGCTACGACGCGCGTAACTCGGCTTCCCGATACGGCCAACATCTTACACCCCTCTGTGCCGGGTGCGTGTGTCGGCTTGTGCCAATCTGCATCCCGTGCTCAGGCGCGAGTATTCGATGTCCGACTGTGATTTCGGTTAAACGGAACAGTGCCTCCCGGATATTACGAGCGGCACGGTGAAACAGGCGAAAAGCAAGTCCATCAAATTCGACGGAATTGTAATGTGCAGTTAAGATTGATTTTGTATTGATTTTACCGTGATCGCCCGGTCGCCCATCTCAAATCATTAAGCGCGGCGTTGCGTCAGCGCTCCCTCAGAGCTTCTTCTTTCAGCAACCGCGCGGGCTTCATCAGGTAGTCGAGAACCGTCTTCTTGCCGGTCAACACCTCGACGGTCGTCACCATGCCGGGGATGATAGGAAGCGGCGCCTCGGCGGGACCCAGGTAATTCTTGTCGGTTCGCACCATCACTCGGTAAAATACGTCTGTCTTTTCGTTGCCGCGGTCGGCTTTTTCCTCGGCGATAGTATCGGCGCTGATGCGCTCGACCTTTCCCTTCAGCGAGCCGTAAACAGACGAGTCATATGCAGTCACTTTCACGACCGCGTCCTGGCCGGCGCGAATGAAGGCAATGTCTTGCGGACGAATGCGGCCTTCCACCAGAAGGGTGTCGTCGAGCGGCACGATTTCCATCAGGTTGGCGCCGGGCTGCACCACGGCGCCGATGGTCGTTACGTTGAGCTTGTTGATTATGCCGTGGACCGGCGACTTCAACTCGGTCCGGAACACCCGATCCTTCGCCGATTTGATGTTCTCCTCAAGAACGGCGAGATCGCCTCTCGACTTGGCCAGATCTTCATCGGCCTGAGATCGCAGCGCGGCGCGAGCGGTCTGACTCTTGGCTTGCGCTTCCTGGATGCCAGCCTGGGCTTTCAGCTTCGATGCGCGAATGACCTGGAGTTGGCCTTTGGCCTCGCTCTCCTGGCGTTCGATCCGCAGCATCTCGATCTCCGGCACGACCTTCTGTTTGTAAAGATTGCGCGTGAGGTCGGCTTCCCGGCTGAGCAGCCTCAGGGTGTCCGACAGCTTGGTTTCGGTCGCTGCATACTCATCGAGTTCACGCCTGCGCTGGGTCTCCTGCTGGCTGATGACCTCGAGGTCCTGGGCGAGTTTGCGCAGGTGGGCATCGAATACGCTTCGTTCGCCGGCAACAACGCGCGGCGCGGCTTCGGTCAGGTCGGCTGGAAAGGTCAGATCGGTAACGCCACGAGCTTCCGCCTCAAGTCGCGCAACCCTTGCGCCCATTGCGGCGCTGCGCTCCCGGATTTCACCGAACTCCGACGCGAACTTGGTGTCCTCGATCCGCATCAGCGGCTGTCCCTGATCGACGATGGCGCCATCCTGTGCGAGGATCGCGCCGACTATGCCGCCTTCGAGCGATTGCACGACCTGGATTTGCCGACTCGGCACCACGCGTCCGTTGCCTCGCTTCACCTCGTCGAGTACGGCAAAATGCGCCCACATCAAACCGGTAACCATCAGCGCGAGCGTCGAGAAGAGAACCAGCCGCGAGGTCTTCGGCGTCCGCAGTTCGGCTGCGGCGCGCACATCGTTGGCGAAGGCGAAGTCAGACGGCTGCATTGCGGGGACCGGTTTTGAGTTCGGTTTTGATCGGCACGGCTTGCCGCTGCGCGACGGCTTGAAGGTTGGCAAGAATTGCTTCGCGAGGGCCGTCGGCAATGAGGCGTCCGCGATCGAAGACAAGGACGCGATCAGCCAGCGCCAAGAGCGACGGGCGATGGGTCGAAACGATAATCGTCATATCAGACCGAGCAATGTTTCTCAGGCGTTCGAGAAATTCAGTTTCAGTCCGGACGTCGAAATGGGCCGTCGGCTCGTCCATGAAAATGATCCTGGGCTGCCTGATCAGAGCACGGGCGAGGCCGATGGCCTGCTTCTGGCCGCCCGACAGACTGCGTCCGCCTTCGGCGACAGGCATGTCGTAGCCGAGTGGATGCATTGCGACGAAATCCTCGACGCCCGCGAGCCTTGCCACGCTGATCACTTCCTCGTCGGTCGCGGCCGGTTTGCCCAGTGTGATGTTGTCCCGCAGCTTGCCAAAGAACAAGTCAGTATCCTGCATGACGAAACCTATGCCGGCGCGGAGATCCGCCGGGTCATATTGCCGCGAGTCGATCCCATCGACGGCAATACTGCCGGCGGACGGTTCGTAGAAGCCGGAGAGAAGCCGTCCGATGGTGGTTTTGCCGGAGCCGACCCGGCCGATGATGGCTACGCGCTCTCCGGCCTTGATCTGGAACGAGACCTCCTGCAGAGCGGATTCCTTGCTGCCGGGATAATTGAAGCTCACGCCTGCGAACGCGATGTCGCCGCTCTCGATCTTGCGGCTCACATAGGCCCTGCCGGGCGGGCGCTCCCGTTCGAGCCCCATCAGGCGGTCGATGGCGCGCAGGGAACTGGTCGTTTGCGTGGCTCTGGTGATGATGGACGCCAGACTCGAAATCGGAGCAAGCACGCGGCCGGAAAGCATGTTGGCTGCGACCAGTGCACCCATCGTGATCTTGCCGTCGAGGATCAGGAACACGCCGATGATGACCAGCAACATGCTCGTGATTTGCTGAGCGGAACTGGAAATCGTCAGCGCAAGCGTTGACCAGAAATGTACGGCTTCGCCGGATCGCGCAGTTGCCGCTACCGATCTTTCCCACACCATCTGCATGCGGGATTCTGCTCCGGTCGCCCGGACGGTCTCGATCCCGGCCAGCGATTCGACCAGCACGCCATGCCGCGCCGCGGATTCCGCTTGCAGGCGCTTCATGGCTTTGTCGAGCGGGCGCTGTAGGAGAAATCCCAGTCCCATTACCAGCGGAAGCATCAGCAACGGAATCCAGGCAAGCGGGCCGGCGATCAGGAAGAGCACGCCGATGAAGATTACTGCGAAGATGAGGTCGGTAGCAGCGACGACGGCGCCGGACGTGAAAAAGTCTCGAACCGAATCGAAGTCCCGAATTTGATTCGCGAGGATGCCGACCGAGGTCGGCCGGTTCGCCATCTTGATAGCAAGGACATGCTCGTAGATCTTCGCCGCCAGTACCACGTCGATTTTCTTGCCGGTGTGATCGATGATCCGGCTGCGAACAATGCGGATGATGAAATCAAAAGCGATCGCCAGCCCAAGCCCCAATCCCAATGCAATCAGCGACGGCACCGCTCCGTTCGGCACCACGCGGTCGTAAACGTTCATCGTAAAGAGGGGCGCTGCCAGCGCGAGCAGGTTGACTAGCAAAGCGGCGAGCGCAACGTGTCCATAATTGGGCCAGAAGCGCGTGACGGTGGACCAGAACCAGTGGTTTCGTGGCAGGTCGCCTGCGGCAACGGTTCGCGCGTCTGCAGTGGGTTCGGGCCGTGCAAATAACGCATATCCCGAATAACGCGTCTCGAGCGATTTCAGAGCGACGCGCATCGGTGCAGATTTGGTCATGGGATCGACAAGGTCGATCGTCTCGTCTCCCATCGCGCAGCGTGTCAGGATACACGTCGTGCCGTCCTTCATGATGAGGATAGCTGGAAGAACCAATGCCGGTATCTGCGCGATCGGGCGCTGAACGGGCTTGATATCTAATCCGGCCCTTTGCCCAGCGCGCTCCATCAAGGTTGCCGTCAGTCGCCCGTCAACCAGCGGTAGCCCTGCAATGAGTGCGTTCCGGCTAATAGCTCGACCGTAATGGGCGGCGACATAGATGAGCGCCTCCGCGAGTGGATCGCCAAGGTCCGAACTATCCGGGGATGGAGCAGCTGTCGTCGTCTGGGAATTTGTGGTGCCAGTGTGCATATTCACAATCAGGCCCTCTTGGGCGGTCATGGAAAACATCAGTATGCAAAATATCAGATGCAAACGTTTAGCGCAGTTCATGCGCAGAAACGGGACTATCTCTTGGTAACGCTAATCAACCGCGTCGTTAACACTAGCCGCCCCGCCGGTCATATTGCCGGTTATCGGTGGTCCAAGAGTAGTCAAAGGCAGCTCAGTTGCCGAAGCCTTGCTTCGGCGACAATGACGTTCACGTCGCGTCGTGAGAGGAAATCGCCGCAGCACCTCTTGGGATGGATCAATTTGCGGCTGCGCCTTTGCCGGGCATGGAGCGCCAATCGGCCACCCTGTTGATCAGGTCGGCAGCCGGACTGACCGGCGTCTGCCACCGATCCGAGAACCCGCCATCCGACGCGGCGACCGCGCTGGGTCCGCTCGCGAAAGCGTAATTCGAATAGGGAACCCCACGCTCTGTCCGCAGTGGTTCCGGACCCGACACTGGCGCGTTCCAGATTACCGGCGGCAGTTTGTTGGGGAGCAAATTGAAGAAAAGTGCCGGTTCCAGCGGCGCCGCGTCGGCGGGCGGTGGCGCCTTCACGTACTCGATCAGTCCGCCCATCGCGGCGAGCAACTGATAGTCCGCGAACACCGCTACGCTTTGCGTCGAGGTCAGCGACACCAAGCCGTTGAACAACTGGTTCTGAGCATTCAGCAGGTCGACCAGCGACCGCTGACCCAGTTCATATTCCTTCTGATAGGCGACAATGACCTTGCGGTCGGATGTAATTTGGCGATTCAGCGCGCTGATCCGATCAGCAGTCAGCGTCCGTGCAGCCCAAGCCTTGTCGATCGATTCGACGGCATCCCGCTGCAAACGGGCATGCCGCATCGTGCTTTCGACATAGCGTTCAGACATTTCGCTGCGCTTCCAACTGTCTTGTCCGCCGCGGAAGATATCCCAGCTCGCGACAACCTTACCGCTCACGACGTCGCGACGGCCAAGATAGCTATCGGAATCGATCCCGCGCGATGCGCGCCCTTCAAGGTAGACATTCGGAACAAAAGCGCCCGCAGTAGCGTCCAATCCGTATTTCGCAGCGCGGGCATCTTCCTCGGCCGCCTTGATGGTGGGATTGAATCGGACAGCTGTTGCCAGCGATTCGTCCTTGGTGCGGGGCAATCCGCCTAGCCGGCCCGGCGTGCGAAGGTTGATGGGCTCGAGACCGACAGCTTTGCGATATTTGGCCCGCGCCTCATCCAGGCTCTGCTGGAAGCCGGCGAGCGTCGCGACTGCATTCTCGACTCGTTCGCGGGTTTGCTCAAGATCGCCTTCGCCGGCGCGGCCTCCACTGAAGCGGGACTGAACGTTGGAGAACAGGTTACGGTGAACACGCACGTTATCCTGCGCAATCGCGATCAGCCGCATGTAGCGCGTAATGTCGACGTAGGCTTCCGCTGCATCGAGCGCGAGCAATTCGGTTCGTTCGTGGACACGGGCAGCGGAGGCATTGACACGTGCCGATTGTCGCCAGATTTCGTTAATCGACGTAAATCCGTCGAAAATAAGCTGTCGGCCGAAAATCGAAACTGACCGACCGTTGACCCATTGGTCGTTGCCGAGTGGCGGCGGCGTGACGTCCTGGGTGTAGCGCTCCGGGCCGGTCCGGCCCTCGACCCGCACCTGCGGGAGCAATGTCGATTGCTGCTGCCGTAATTCTGATTCGGTCGCTCGACGGTTGGCGGCCGCTTCACCAATACCGGGATGAGTAAGGATGGCTTGCTTCAGCGCGTCGTTGATTGTCAGAGGTGCCTGAGCGAATGCCCCCCCGCAACTAAGGGCAATTGCACTACAGGCTACAGCCAAGATCCGCATTAAACCGTCCCCCCGACGAAACTGATCGTGCAAAATCAAAATACAGCACTTCCAATTCACAAAGTGTAGCGGATTGCGAATTGCGGCGTAATCTAGATAATTCCAAGAGTTTCTCTCTGTGGCAAATTAGCATCAGAATAGGTTGGTTTTGGTGTTTTAATACCTCTTTGAATCCTTACAGAGTTTCATTTCATGCAAATGGTCGGGATGTTAACCATTATCTAATCTAATTAACCGGCTCATTCTTGATGGCATCAAGGGTCGAGCGACATGCCGTGATTCTAGGCGATGTCATGTATGGGAGATTCTGCTCCCTCTGGGCACTTAGATCCTAAGCGTTCCCTCAAGCTTTGATGCATCGCGGACCGCTGGAAGAATTGCCAAGCTTGTTGCAGGCATGAGAATAAAATCAATTGCCTGTTGGATTTCGCCCGCGGTTTGGCAGGACGAATTCGAGTTTATGTTTTGTTTATCGTTCTCGTTTTGCCTTGTAATTCTTTGAATCAAAACGTGTTTGGGTAGCTCCGCGGGGCAATCGCCACATCTGTGGCGGGCATGCTAGGAGAACGCACGGCGCCGGTATGGTGAATCGCCGCGTGCCCTTAAGAATTTCGAGGTTTATTGAATGGTGTCGAAAGAAATGTCCGCAGCAAAAGATGCGGCTCGCACGCTGCGTGTCGGCGTCGTAGGTGCAGGTGTCATGGGCACCAATCATGGCCGCGTGCTGGCCGGGCTGCCGGGCATCGAGATGATCGGCATCGTCGATCCCATGCTCGAACATCGCATCCGCGCCGAGAAGCTGATCGGCTGCAAGACCTTCGTGGATCTGGACGCGCTGCTGGCCGCCGGCGTCGATGCCGTGACCATTGCTGCGCCCACCCACCTGCATCACGAAGTCGCGCTGGCCTGCATCGCCAAGGGCATCCATGTGCTGGTCGAGAAGCCGATAGCATCGACCGTGGAAGAGGGACGCGAGATCGTTGAGGCCGCGCGCAACGCCAAGGTCACGCTGATGATCGGCCATGTCGAGCGTTTCAATCCGGCGGTCGCCACCATCAAGAAGGCGATCGAAGGCGAGGACATTCTCTCCATCGGCATCACCCGCGTCGGCCCGTTTCCGCCGCGCATGTCCAATGTCGGCGTTGTCATCGATCTCGCCGTGCATGACATCGACCTGATCCGCTGGTTCACCGAAAGCGATATCGTCGAGGTGCAGCCGCAGCTGGCCTCCGCCGTCGCCGAGCGCGAAGACATCGCGCTGCTGCAGTTCCGCACGGCGTCGGGCGTGCTCGCCCATATCAACACCAACTGGCTGACGCCATTCAAGGCGCGCACGGTCACTGTCGCGACGCGCGGAAAATATGTGATGGGCGATCTGCTGACCCGTCAGGTCACCGAATGTTTCGGTTTCAAGACCGACGGCAGCTATTCGATGCGTCATCTGCCGGTCGGACAGGACGAGCCGCTGCGCGCCGAATTGATGGCGTTTCTCGATGCGGTGCGGACCGGCGGCGTGCCCGCTGTGACCGGCGAGGAGGGCGTCGCCTCCCTCGAGATCGCGATCCAATGCCTGGAAGCGCCGAAGAAGCGCGCGGCCACAGCATCACACCCGGCGCCCCGCAAGGTGGTCGGCTGACGCAAGTGCGACCCGGCGCAAGCATGCGCCGGCGTCCAATATCCAGACTTCAACACGACACTCTGCAGGCCAGGCATTATGAACCAGCACACGCGCATCGACCCCGTTCCTTTCATCGACCTCAATGCGCAGCGTCAGCGGCTGGGTACGTCGATCGATGAGGCGGTCACTCGCGTGCTCAATCACTGCCAGTTTATCAATGGTCCGGAAGTCGCCAAGCTGGAGGCCGAGCTCGCCAGGTATTGCGGTGCCAAACATGTGATCAGCTGCGCCAGCGGCACCGACGCGCTGATGATGGTGCTGATGGCTAAAAAGATCGGCCCGGGCGATGCCGTGCTGTGCCCATCCTTCACCTTCTGTGCAACCGGCGAGGCCGTGGCACTGGTCGGCGCGTCGCCCGTGTTCGTCGAAGTCGATGAGGTCACTTTCAACATCTGCCCTGAGTCCGTGAAGCGTGGCATTGCCGCAGCCAGGAAGGCCGGCCTAACGCCCAGAGCGATCATCCCGGTCGATCTGTTCGGCCAGCCCGCCGATCTCGACGCGATCACTGCCATCGCCGAGGCTGAGGGCCTGTTCGTGCTGGAAGATGCCGCGCAGGCCTTCGGTGCGACTTACAAGGGGAAGCGCGTCGGCACCTCGGCGCTCGCCACCACCACCAGCTTCTTCCCGGCCAAGCCGCTCGGTTGCTTCGGCGACGGCGGCGCCATCTTCACCGATGACGACCAGCTTGCGGAGGACCTGCGCAGCATCCGCATCCACGGTCAGGGCTCGGACAAATACGACAATGTCCGGTTGGGGATCACCGGGCGCCTCGACACCATCCAGGCCGCGGTGCTGCTGGAAAAGCTGAAGATCTTCGACGACGAAATCGCCGCCCGCAACAAAGTAGCCGACCGCTACGCCCGCAGCCTCGGCAACCTTGTCACGGTGCCGCGGGTCGCCGAGGGCAATACGTCGATCTGGGCCTGCTACGTGATCCGCCTGCCGGAGGGCACGGACCGTGACGCCTTTGCCAATGAGCTGAAGGCGCAGGGCGTGCCGACCGCGATCTATTACGCGAAGTCGATGCATATGCAGACTGCCTATAAGGATTATCCGGTCGTCGATGGCGGTCTGCCGGTCTGCGAGGCGCTGTCGGCCGATGTCATCAGCCTTCCGGTGCATGCCTATCTCGACGAAGCCACGCAGGACCGCGTTATCCAGGCTGTGCGCGACGCGCTGGCGGCCTAAGTTGAGCGTTTTGCACCGCCGCTTCATGCTGTAGAAGCGGCTGATGCTGGGACGCATTTTCACCGTCGGCGGATATACGCTGCTCTCGCGGATCACTGGATTTGCGCGCGACATCATGCTTGCGGCGATCCTTGGCGCCGGGCCGGTGGCGGACGCCTTCTTCGTGGCGCTGCGACTGCCCAATCATTTCCGCGCCATTTTCGCCGAAGGCGCGTTCAATGCCGCCTTCGTCCCGGCCTACGCCCATGTGACGGGGAAGGGCGGCCCGCAATCGGCGCATCTGTTCGCCGACCGCATCTTCACGCTGCTTTTTGCATCGCAGGTCGTGCTGCTCATCCTGGCCATCCTGTTCATGCCGCAGGCGATGAGCGTCCTGGCACCGGGCTTCACCGATGATCCCGTGCAACGTCATCTTGCCATCGAGCTGACACGCATCACCTTTCCCTATTTGCTGCTGATCACGCTGGTGACGCTCTATGGCGGCATGCTGAACGTCATGCAGCGCTTTGCCAGTGCGGCGGCGGCCTCGATCTTCCTCAATATTTCAATGATGGCGACGCTGGCGCTGGCTGCATTCTTTCCGAGTGCGGGTCACGCGGCGGCTTGGGGCGTGCTGATTTCGGGCTTTCTGCAATATTTCCTGCTCGCCGGAGACTTGCAGCGCCATGGTGGGCTGCCACGTTTTGCGCCGCTGCGTCTCGACGAGGACGTGCGCGGCTTCTTCCGCGCGCTCGGCCCGGCGACGCTGGGCTCCATGGGCACGCAAGTCGCACTGTTTGCCGACACCATCATCGCGACCTTCCTGCCGGTCGGCGCGCTGTCGGCGCTGTACTATGCGGACCGTCTAAACCAGTTACCGATCGGGGTGATCGGCATTGCCATCGGCACGGTGCTCTTGCCGGAAATGTCGCGGCGGATGGCGGCAGACGATCACGTCGGCGCCATGGGCGCGCAACGCCGCGCCTTCCTGTTTACGCTGTTGTTCTCGCTGCCCTTCGTCGCCGCATTCCTCGTGGTGCCCGACATCATCATGCGCGCGATGTTTGCCCGCGGGGCCTTCACCAAGGCGGATGCTGCAGTCGCTGCGGCGACGCTCGCCGCCTATGCCATTGCGCTCATCCCCTTTGTGATGATCCGCAGCGCCGTGGCGACCTTCAATGCCCGCAAGGACACCACGACGCCGATGATCGCCGCGCTGACCGGCATAGCGGTCAACGTCGTCCTGAAGATTCTGCTGATGGGGCCTCTGGCGCAGATCGGCCTCGCACTTGGCACCGCAGCTGGTGCCTGGATCAATCTGCTGCTGGTCATCTTCTTCGCCATGCGCGCCGGCTATCTCGAATTTGATCGCGCGTTCCTGCTGGCACTCGGCAAATTCGCGTTGACTGGCGTGGTCCTCGCCGCGGTGTTGTGGGCGGCTGGGCGCCTGGCGGCGGAGCAGTTTGCGGGCCTCGCCAGCCTCCGCGACGAAGCGACGCTGGGCGTTCTCATCATCGTGACCGTCCCGGTCTATTCGGCTTTGGTCCTGATGCTTTTCGGCAAAACCTGGCTGCGCACGCTGCTGCGCGCCAGATAGCTCGCTTCATCGTGTCCAAAGTCGAGCAGGGCGGCGCCCCGTACCACTTGCCGCCATCCTCCCGCAGTGTAGATTGAGTCTAAACTGCAAGCGGAGGAACGATGGCCCCCATCAAATTCGGCGTCGGACAGAGTGTCCTGCGTAAAGAAGACGACGCCCTCATTCGGGGCCGTGGCCGCTATACCGACGATCACGCGCCCGCCACGCTGCATGCCCTTGTGCTGCGCTCGCCGCATGCCCACGCCAGTTTTACGATCGATGTGACCAAGGCGCGCACGCTTCCAGGCGTCGCCGCGATCCTGACGGGGGAGGACACCAAGGATCTTGGCGGTCTGCCGTGTCTGTTCAATCTCGAAGATCATCCTTTCACCGGACCGGATTATCCGATCCTCGCCGCCAAGGAAGTGCGCCATGTCGGCGACGCCGTGGCCTTCGTCGTTGCGGAGACTGTCGCGCAGGCGCGCGATGCGATTGAGGCGATCGAGGTCGACTGGAAGCCGCTCCCGTCAGTGAATGGTCTGGTCAATGCCGTCGCCAAGGGCGCGCCGCAGGTGTGGGCCAAACATCCCGGCAACATCCTGTTCGATGTGCCGATCGGCGACAAGAAGGCGGTCGATGCCGTCTTCGCCAAGGCGCCCGTGATCGCCGAAGTGAAGATCGTCAATCCGCGCGTCATCATCAACTATATGGAGACCCGTGCGGCGATCTGTGAATACGACGCCAAGCGCGATCACATGACGCTGACCATCGGCAGTCAGGGCAGCCATCGTCTGCGCGATATCCTTTGTGACAACGTGCTGAAGATGCCCAAGGACAAGATGCGCGTGATCTGTCCCGATGTCGGTGGCGGTTTCGGCACGCGACTGTTTCCCTATCGCGAATATGCGCTGGTGGCCTTTGCCGCCAAGAAGCTCGGCAAGAATGTGAAGTGGGCGGCGGACCGCACCGATCATTTCCTCGGCGACGCGCAGGGCCGTGACAACGTCACCCATGCCCGCATGGCTTTGGACAAGGATGGCAAGTTTCTCGCGATGGATGTCGACCTGATGGCCGATATGGGCGCGTATCTGTCGACCTTTGGGCCGTACATCCCGCATGGCGGTGCCGGCATGTTGCCGGGTCTCTACGATATCCAGGCTTTCCATTGCCGCGTGCGCACGGTGTTCACCAACTCCGTGCCGGTGGATGCCTATCGCGGCGCCGGCCGTCCCGAGGCGGCCTATGTCGTCGAGCGTCTCGTCGATCAATGCGCGCGCAAGCTCGGCATGTCGCCGGATGCGATCCGCCGCAAGAACTTCATCTCGCCGAAAGCGATGCCGTACAAGACCGCGACGGGCAAAGTGTACGACTCCGGCGATTTCGCCGCGCATATGAAACGCGCGATGGATGTCGCAGGCTGGAAGGAGTTTCCGAAGCGCGCCAAAGCCGCGAAGAAGGATGGTCTGGTTCGCGGTATCGGCATGGCCACCTATGTGGAAGTCTGCGGCACCATGGGCGATGAGACCGCCAATGTTGCTGTTGGCGCCGATGGCGACATCACCATCCTGATCGGCACGCAGTCGACTGGGCAGGGCCATCACACGGCCTATGCCCAGATCGTCGCCGAACAGTTCGGCGTGACGCCGGATCGCGTCCACATCGTCCAGGGCGATACGGCGAAGGTGGCGACCGGTCTCGGCACGGGCGGCTCGGCGTCGATCCCGACCGGCGGCGTCAGCGTACAGCGTGCCACCAGGCAGCTCGGCCTCAATCTGAAGGAGCTCGCCGCCGACGTGTTGGAGACCAGCGCGGCAGACCTTGAGATCGACGGAGGAGTTGTCCGCATCGCCGGCACCGATCGCTCGGTGTCATTCGCAGATCTCGCCAGGAAGGCCGATCCGTCGAAGCTCAGTGCATCGGAGACCTTCAGCAGCGCGGACGGGACGTTCCCGAACGGCACGCATCTGGTCGAAGTCGAGATCGATCCTGCGACCGGGAAGATCGCTATTGTCAATTACGTCATCGTCGATGATTTCGGTGTTACGCTGAATCCGTTGCTGCTGGCCGGCCAGGTTCATGGTGGCACCATGCAGGGTATCGGTCAGGCATTGATGGAACAGGCGATCTATGATCCCGAGGATGGCCAGCTTGTCACCGGCACTTTCATGGACTATGCGCTGCCGCGCGCGGCCGACGGTGCGCCGATCTCGTTCGAGACCCACAACATCCCCTGCGTCACCAACCCGCTGGGGGTGAAGGGAGCCGGTGAGGCCGGCGCCATCGGCTCTTGTCCCGCGGTGATGAACGCCATCGTCGATGGTCTCTATCGCGAATACAAGATCGAGCACATCGATATGCCTGCAACCCCTGAGCGGGTGTGGATGGCGATCCGCGAGCACGAACGGCTCCATACGCTGTAAAGCGCCGCCGCCAGGAATAGCTCAATGGCGGCCGGGTTCATCTCGTTGTTGCTAAATTGTCCTAATCGAATTCCAAACAGGGGTATTGGTTGATGAAACGTGCGCTTCTCGTTGTCGGAGCTTTGCTGTTGGGTGTGGGGGCAGTCTCGGCCCAGCAGGAGATCGTCAAGGAACGCCAGACGCTGATGAAGTCCAATGGTCGTGCTCTTGGCGGCACGCTCAGTGCCATGGCCAAGGGTGACAAGCCCTATGATCAGGCTGCGGTCGAAGCCGCGCTGACCGTGCTGGACGACACCGCCAAAAAGCTGCCGACGCTGTTTCCTGACAGCACCAAGGGCCTTAAGGCCGAAGGTGACTATTCGACGTCGCCGAAGGTCTGGGAAGACAAGGGCGGTTTCGATGCCCACATCGTCACCTTCGCCAAGGTCGTCACCGATGCCAAGGCCAAGATCAAGGATCTCGACACCCTCAAGGCGAATGTGGGCGGCATCGGCAAGGCATGCGGTGGCTGCCACGAGACGTTTCGTTTGAAGATCTGAGTTCGACCGCGTCTCGCAAAAAAGGGCGAACGCGGCAGCGTTCGCTCTCGCTCTTAAATCGCAATCAGACGAATGTTACTTCGTCACCTGTCCGCGGATTTCGCCGCCTTTGTTCGCTTCGGTGTGGACGTTGATATAGTATTTGCCGGCCAACAGGTCGGCAGCCTGCGCGTCGGTCAGCGTGGCGCTGCCTTCGGAGCCGGACGTGGCTGGTGTGATCGGTACGGCCACCCCGGCATTCTTGCCAGGTTCGGCGGGGCCGTGGAAATGCGCCATGGTCGCAGGGCCCGTGAGGCCGGAATAGGTCAACTTCCAGGTCAGCTTCTTGGTGGCGGGATCGAAATCGATATCGGCGGTGCCCTTGCCGGCGCTGGTCGTGGCGGGCACTTCGGAGGCGCCGTCGAGGGTCGCCTTCATCTTATCGGCGGAAGCGGGGCCGGCGAGGGCGATGCTGGCGCCGAGTGCGAGGGACGCGAGCATGATCGAACGAGGTGACATGGTTTTCTCCCTGATAATGGTGAGGTCGTCATGGCTGGAAACATCCGAGGCGCCAATTTTTTCCCCTGAAGGACTAAGGGACGGATCACGGTTTCGTTCCAGTAGCGGCTGTTCGACGCGCTGCATTTGCTGAAGTTTGACCAGGATACCGATGGGACATGCACGTGCTGAAACGGCTTTTGATTCTTGCATTTGTCGCGGCCGTCATCGGCCTTGGCGTGTTCTGGTGGCTGACGATTCCCGCAACGGTGGCTGCAAGCACGCTCCCGGCACGCACGCCCAATCCCGGTAATGGCGCGGTGGTCTTCAATGCCGGTGGCTGCGCGTCCTGCCATGCAACGCCGGCGCAGCAGGATCGGCTCAAGCTCGGCGGCGGGCTGCCCCTGACATCGCCGTTCGGTACGTTCTATGTGCCGAACATCTCGCCTGATCCTGCCGCCGGTATCGGCCGCTGGACCGAGGCGGATTTCGTGACGGCGCTGCTGGAGGGGACATCGCCGAACGGTTCGCATTACTTTCCGGCCTTTCCCTACACGTCCTACCAGCAGATGAAGGTGGAGGATGCGCGCGATCTGTTCGCCTACCTGAAGACGCTCGCACCGGTTACGAGCAAGGCGCCGGATCATGCCGTGCCATTCCCGTTCAACATCCGCCGCAACCTCGGCGTCTGGAAATGGCTGTTCCTCGACGGCAAGTCGTTCGTGGCGGATGCGTCGAAATCGCCGCAGTGGAATCGCGGCAGCTATCTGGTCAATGCGTTGGGTCACTGCGCCGAGTGCCACAGCCCGCGCAACGCGCTGGGCGGCATCGTTACGCAGCAGCGTTTTGCGGGTGGACCCAATCCGGACGGCGAGGGCTGGGTGCCGAACATCACCCAGAAGCGCCTCGGCGACTGGAGCGAGAAGGACATTGCCTATTTCCTCGAAACCGGACAGACGCCGGAGGGCGACACCGCCGGTGGCTCCATGGCCCGTGTGATCCGCAATACTTCCCAGTTGAGCGCCGAGGACCGCTCGGCGATGGCGACCTATCTAAAGTCGCTGCCCCCGGTGGAGGGGCCGCCGCGGCCTGCCAAGAAGGGCTAAAACTGCCCGCGCAAGGTGGGGTTGTGGCGGGTGCAGCCCTGCATGGAAACCCGCCAAGCCATGTCGCATCGGCGGTTTTCGTGATGAGCCTCACGTGATTGTGTGCTGCAATATGAACGCCCCCGCGATTCCCCTGATCTCCATTTCCCCGATCTCATGAACATCTTCAAAGCCGTGTCGCTGAAGATTGCCAGCACCATGGCGTTTACCATGATGGGCGCCCAGGGCCGTTATCTCGGCAGCGACGTGCCGCTTGGCGAGATCGTGTTTGCCCGCGGGTTGTTCGCGCTGATCCCGATCTTGCTGTTCTTCGGCTGGCGCGGTCAGTTGCGCGGGGCGCTGCGCACCAACCGCGCCTCCGCGCATCTGGTGCGCGGTTCGTTCAGCGTGGTCGGGACGTTCTGCACCTTTGGCGCCTTGGCGCGATTGCCGATCGCCGATGTCACCGCCATTGCCTTCATCGCGCCGCTGATCACGGTGGTGTTCGCTGCGATCTTCCTGAAAGAGCAGGTCCATGCCTATCGCTGGTCGGCGGTGGCGATCGGCTTTTCCGGTGTCATCCTGATGCTGTCGCCGTATTTCCACGACCATGCGGCACTGACCACATCGATGATCGTCGGTCTCTCGCTGGCGTTGCTGAACGCCTTCTCGTCGGGCGGCGCGACCATCCAGATTCGCAGGCTGACCGCGACAGAGTCGTCCTCGGCAATTGTGATCTTCATGACGCTGATCGTGATGACGGCATCGCTGCTGACCGCGCCATTCGGCTGGCGTTGGCCGACGGATTTCGAACTGGCGTTGCTGGTCGGTATCGGCATTTCCGGCGGGCTCGGCCAGATGCTGTTCACCGAGAGCTATCGCTACGCGCCGGCGTCCTTCCTGGCACCGTTCGACTATACGGCGATGCTGTGGGCCTTCCTGCTCGGCTTCTGGATGTTCGGCGAAGTGCCGACGCCCTATGTGGTTGGCGGCGCGGTGATCGTCGCGGGGGCCGGCATTTTCGTCATCCTGCGCGAGCGGCATCTTGGCCTGAAGCGGCTGCGCGACACACCGATGTCGCCGATTTCCACCATGGCCGATGATGAGGCCGATCCGGATGCGCCCATCGCCGTTCGCGTCAAGTCGCGCTGATCTCTTGTTCAATTTTGCTGCAATGCACACCGTGTTTTAGTGGCAAATTGCGGCATCCCGATTTTAGAACGCGCGCAAAATCACAGGGCCTTGCTCCTGCCACGCGGCTGGATTTATATGCATTTGCTGCTTTCACGCGGCATCCCGTGCATGACGGGCTCATGAGGCGAAATGACCGCGCAAGGGTGCTTGCCGGACATGTCGTTCCTTCCCAGATACATCCGGCTGCACAGAATTTTCTGACGACAGACGTTCCCGAAATCAAAGAGGCTACCAATGGTCAATCGCCTGCAATTCTACATCGATGGCGCCTGGGTCGATCCCGTCGTCAAGAAGACCACCCCTGTCGTCAATCCGGCGACCGAAGATGCGATGTATGACATTGCGCTGGGCTCCAAGGCCGACGTCGACAAGGCTGTCGCCGCTGCCAAGCGCGCTTTCGAGACGTTCTCCCAGACCACCCGTGAAGAACGCATCGCGCTGCTTGAAAAGATCATCGCGGTCTACAAGACCCGCATGTCGGATATCGGCGCGTCGGTCTCCGACGAAATGGGTGCTCCGCTGCCGATGGCAGAGAAGCTGCAGGCCGGTGCCGGCCTCGGCCACCTCGTCGCCACGCTGGACGTACTGAAGACCTACAAGTTCGACGAGGCGCACAACGCCGCCATGATCACGAAGGAGCCGATTGGCGTCGTCGGCATGATCACCCCGTGGAATTGGCCGTTGAACCAGATCGCCTGCAAGGTCGCACCCGCGCTCGCCGCCGGCTGCACCATGCTGTTGAAGCCGTCGGAATACACCCCGACCTCGGCCTTGATCTTCGCGGAAATCCTCCATGAAGCCGGCGTGCCGAAGGGCGTGTTCAACCTCGTGAATGGTCTGGGCCCGGACGTCGGCGTCGCCATGAGCGAACATCCCGACATCGACATGATCTCCTTCACCGGCTCGACCCGCGCCGGCATCGACGTTGCCAAGCGCGCTGCGAACACCGTGAAGCGCGTCAGCCAGGAACTCGGTGGCAAGTCGCCGAACGTGATTCTGGACGGCGCCGACTTCGTGAAGGCCGTCACCGGCGGTGTCGCGCACATGTTCAACAACTCCGGACAGTCGTGCAACGCGCCGAGCCGCATGATCGTGCCGCAGGCGAAGATGAAGGAAATCGCCGCCATCGCGAAAGCGCAGGCCGACAAGACCAAGGCCGGCGATCCGCGTGCCGATGGCACTGTCATTGGTCCGGTGGTCAATCGTGGCCAGTGGGACAAGATCCAGGGCCTGATTCAGAAGGGCATCGAGGAAGGCGCCACGCTGGTCGCCGGCGGCCCCGGCCTGCCGGAAGGCGTCAACAAGGGCTTCTATGTGCGCCCAACGATCTTCGCCGACGTGACCGAGAACATGACCATCGCGCGCGAGGAAATCTTCGGGCCGGTGCTCGTGATCATGGGGGCCAAGGACGAAGCCGATGCGCTCCGCATCGCCAATGACACCCCGTATGGCCTCGCTGGCTATGTCTCGGCTGACACGGTCGAGAACGCCCGCAAGTTCGGCCGTCGCATCCGCGCGGGCAATGTCAACCTGCAGGGCGCTCCGAACGATCGCACCGCACCGTTCGGCGGCTACAAGCAGTCCGGCAACGGCCGCGAATGGGGCAAGCATGGTCTCGAGGACTTCCTCGAGGTCAAGGCGATCGCCGGCTACAACGCGGCCTAAGAACGCGTCGTCGAAGCGCGAGCTTCATGACGGAAAACGCCGGTGCGGGAAACTGCACCGGCGTTTTTGTTGAGATGTAGGATGGGTAGAGCGCAGGCGTGAAGCGCCAAAGCGAACCCCATCAGCCGAGGTGCATTGTCATGATGGGTTTCGCTACGCTCTACCCATCCTACGATCAACCGCCAGGCGCACCCTGTGTGTTCACATAGACCGCATAGATCGACTGGCTTGAGGCCATGAACAGCCGGTTACGTTTCACGCCGCCGAAACAGACATTGGCACAGCGTTCGGGCAGGGCGATGCGGCCGATGGGCGTACCGTCTGGCGCGAAGATCATCACGCCGTCGAGCTCCGGCTTGCCCATGCCCCAGCCGCACCAGAGATTGCCGTCGATATCGCAACGCATGCCATCGGGCGTGCCCGGGCCTGCATCGATCAGCACACGCTTGTTCTTGAGCGTCTTGCCGTCGGCAGCAACGTCGTAAGCGAGAATCTTGCGGTTCGGTACACCGCGGGACTCCACGACATAGAGCAGCTTCTCGTCCGGCGAAAAACACAGTCCATTGGGGCCCAGCACGTCATCGGCAACGATCGTGGATTTCAACGTATCGCCGTCGATCCGGTAGATGTTCTGGCCGATTTCCGAGGGTGCCTTGTTGCCTTCGTAATCGCTCATCAATCCGAAGGGAGGATCGGTAAACCAGATCGAACCATCGGATTTCACCACCACGTCGTTCGGTGAGTTCAGTTTCTTGCCTTGGAAATGATCCATCAGCACGGTGATCGTACCGTCATACTCGGTGCGGGTGATGCGGCGGCCGTGTTCGCAGGTGATCAGGCGTCCCTGGCGATCCCGCGTGTTGCCATTGCCGTAATTCGACGGCTTGCGGAAATCGCTGAGCGCGCCGGTTTCCTCTTCCCATTTGATGATGCGGTTGTTGGGAATATCCGAACACAACAGATAGCGGCCGTCGCCGAACCAGACCGGCCCCTCGGCCCAGCGCATGCCGGTGGCGATACGCTCGACGGCGCCGAGCTTGATCCAGTATTTTTCGAAGCGGGGATCGAGGGCGTGAATGGCGGGGTCGGGATAATAGGTCGCTGGCTGCCAGCCGCGCGATGATATGTCGGACATTGGCGTCTCGTTCTCTGTCGCTTCCTCGGATGTGTTTGCTAACATCGGCGAGGATGAGCGGCAAGCAATGCCGGTTGCTCGCCTTGCCGTTGCGCCGGTACCGCGCCATACTTGTCTGACAACTGACAACATGGCGAGGGACGGAATGAGGATCTTGATGACGGGCGCATCGGGCGGAATCGGCACGCGCTTGCGGGAACTGCTGCCGCCGATCTATCCGGACCTCGTGCTGAGCGATCTGACGCCGCCGCCTAATCTCAAGCCGAACGAAAACTTCAAGCAGGCTGATCTGGCCGATCTCGCAGCAGTCGAGGCGATTTGCGAGGGCGTCGACGGCATCCTGCATTTCGGCGGTTTTTCGGTGGAAGGGCCATGGGACACCATCCTGCAGGCCAATGTCATCGGCGGCTACAATCTGTTCGAGGCCGCGCGCAAGAAGGGCGTCAAGCGCATTATCTTCGCATCGTCGAACCACGCGGTCGGCTTCTATCCGCGCCACAGCAAGATTTCGCCCGATGTCACCGCACGGCCGGACAGTCGCTACGGCGTCAGCAAGGTGTTCGGCGAGGCGGTGGGCTCGCTCTATGCCGACAAATACGGGCTGTCGGTGACATGTCTGCGGATCGGCAATTTCGGCGACCGTCCGCTGGACCGGCGCCGGCTGTCGATCTGGCTCAAGCCCGAGGATCTGGTGCAGCTCTGCCAGATCGGGCTCGAACATCCCGCCATCCATTTCGAGGTGCTGTACGGTGCCTCCTATAATGAGCGCGCCTGGTGGGACAATTCACGCGCCTATGAGCTTGGCTACCGCCCAACTGGCAAGGCGGAAGATCACCGCGATCATGCGATGGCGGAACAGGCCAAGATGAAGCCCGACCCGGTCGGCGATTTCTATCAGGGCGGCGCATTTTGCAGCGCCGAATTCGCCGGCGACTTCAGCAAGGTGTGGGAGCCGAAATAGAACGCTTGCCTGTAGGATGGGTAGAGCGCCGGCGCGTTGGCGACGGAGCGAAACCCATCACTATCGCGCCCCGGAGTGATGGGTTTCGCTTCGCTCTACCCATCCTGCGGCCGGCGGCGATTGACAACGTTTCCATCCGCTTCATAAGAAGCATTCAAAACAAGCTTGGAATGGGAACGCGACATGGCCGACGGATTGCGCAAGGGGCTGACCAGTTACGGCGACGCGGGCTTTTCGCTGTTCCTGCGCAAGGCCTTCATCAAGGCCATGGGCTATTCCGACGATGCGCTGGACCGACCCATCGTCGGCATCACCAACACCCATAGCGATTACAATCCGTGTCACGGCAATTCGCCCCAGATCATCGAGGCGGTGAAGCGCGGCGTGATGCTCGCCGGCGCGCTGCCGATGGTGTTTCCGACCATCTCCATCGGCGAGAGTTTTGCCCATCCGACCTCGATGTATCTGCGCAATCTGATGGCGATGGATACCGAGGAGATGATCAAGGCGCAGCCGATGGATGCGGTGGTCGTGATCGGCGGCTGCGACAAGACCCTGCCAGCGCAGATCATGGCGGCACTGTCGGTTGACCTGCCCACCGTCGTGATCCCGGTGGGGCCCATGGTCGTCGGCCATCACAAGGGCGAAGTGCTGGGCGCCTGCACCGACTGCCGGCGCATGTGGGGCAAGTTCCGCGCCGGTGAGATCGACCAGCAGGAGATCGACGACGTCAATGCGCGCCTCGCGCCGTCGGTCGGCACCTGCATGGTGATGGGCACGGCCTCCACTATGGCCTGTATCACCGAAGCGATGGGCCTGTCGCTGCCGATGAGCGCCACGATCCCCGCGCCGCATGCGGAGCGTTTTCGCTCGGCCGAAGCCAGCGGCAAGGTTGCCGCAACACTCGCCAAGAACAAGGGACCGAAGCCGAGCGAATTCCTGACGCCGGGCTCGTTCCGCAATGCGCAGGTGGTGCTGCAGGCGATCGGCGGCTCCACCAATGGCCTCATTCATCTCACCGCGATGGCCAACCGCACGCCCAACCGGATTGATCTCGCCGCCTTCGACGAGCTCGGCCGCGACGTGCCGGTGCTGGTCGATCTGAAGCCGTCGGGCGATCACTATATGGAGCACTTCCATCATGCCGGCGGTGTTCCGAAGCTGATGCAGCAGCTCGGCGATCTCATTGATCTCGACGCGAAATCTGTCACCGGCGAGACGCTGCGCGAGATCGTCGCCAACGCTGAGGATGTACCGGGCCAGGATGTGATCCGCTCGAAGGACAATCCGATCAAGCGCGAAGGTGGACTGGCGATCCTGCACGGTAATCTGGCGCCGCGCAGCGCCGTCATCAAACATTCCGCCGCGTCGCCGAAACTGATGCAGCACACCGGCCGTGCCGTGGTGTTCGAGTCCGTCGAGGACATGACCAACCGCATCGACGATCCCGATCTCGATGTGACTGCGGATGACGTGCTGGTGCTGCGCAATGCCGGTCCCAAGGGCGCACCGGGCATGCCGGAGGCCGGCTATCTGCCGATCCCCATGAAGCTCGCCCGCGCCGGCGTGAAGGACATGGTGCGTATCTCTGACGCGCGCATGAGCGGCACGGCGTTCGGTACCATCGTGTTGCATATCACGCCGGAGAGTGCTGTAGGCGGGCCGCTGGCGCTGGTGAAGAACGGCGACATGATCCGGCTGGACGTTGCGAAGCGTTCCATCGATCTCTTGATTGACGAAGCCGAATTCGCGAAGCGGGCTGCTGCGCTCGCGCCAGCCGAGACGCCGGACTGGGCCAAGCGCGGCTATGCGCATCTGTTCCATACCACGATCCTGCAGGCCGATGACGGCTGCGACTTCGATTTCATGACGGCGAAGGGGAAGGGCTAATCGAAGCAAAAAGTCGTGATGAGCCTGCGCGATCATCCGGTTGTGTGATGCAGCTCACATTGCCCGGCGACGAGACGCGGTAGAGCTGCGCATCTTGCCTAGGAGGCAGCTATGCGCGCATCCGCAGACGAACTCGAACGAACATATCGTCGCATGTACCATCGCTTGATCGTCGGGATCTGGCTGATATGTGCCGTCCTCTCGTGTGGAGTCTTCTTTGCTGTCGGTAACTTTCCCGTTGCTTCGGCGATCATGAACCAGATCGGTTCGATCGCCACTTACATGCAGCGGTCAGCCCCAACAGAATCGCGATCGATAAGAGCAGCTCCGAACTGCCGGCAGAAAGGCTCATGGTCCGTGACTCGGAACGCATCGATCAATCGCGATTTCAGACAATACTACCGACCATACGCAGCGGCATCGCTCAACCCGGTGTCTACGAGCTGAAAGTTCGGTAGGACTGTCCTCAAATAGCCGTTGTTCACGTCTAGTTGACTATCTCGTCCGGGGTGACTGTGAGCACAAGCCGACTGTCACAACGGCCCAAGCGTGATACCGTCTGCGCCTGTTCTAACTAATACTGCATATCTGGTTTCGAGTGTTCACCTCAGCGCAATATTGAGGTTGTGCGTATTAGTGCACAGTGGGCGCAGATCGTAACAGTGACTGGCGTGGCTGATGGTTGAACGAAGCCCTCCACTCGCCTTGGAGAATCCGGAATGGGTAGTGCGCACACTACTCTTTGTGGACATCGTTGAGTCTGTGCGCTTGATGGAAGAGAACGAGACCGGCACGGTCCAGCGATGGCGGAAGCTCGTCGGGCGAGTGGATAAAGACATTTTGCCGCGCTACCAGGGCCGGCTCGTAAAAAGCCTCGGTGATGGGCTGCTCATGGAATTTGCTCATGCGCCCCTCGCAGTCAAAGCTGCCTTTGCCGTTCAGAATGCGTGTTCGGACATCAACGATGGCGTCCCGCAAGATCTGCATATTCTTGTCCGCGAGGGCGCTCATGTCGGACACCTTCTCGCCGACGAGCATGATGTCTACGGGGCAGGTGTTAATCTCGCGGCCCGGCTTACGACTCTGGCGGGGCCAGGCGAGATTGTTGTGTCGGCCGATGTTCGCGACCAGCTCACGCCGGTGCTGGATGCCGATATCGAGGACTTGGGAGCTTGTTACCTCAAGCATGTGCATGAACCCGTCCGCGCCTATCGCGTTGGTCCGCCGGGACCACGGCCGGTGATCGAGCCGGGGCCAGTATCCATGCCGCAGCTCCGGCCAACGGTCGCAGTCGTTCCATTCACAGAACACAACGGTAGTCTTGAACATCATGTCATCGGCGAAGTTCTCGCCGACGAAATCATATCTGCGCTGTCGCGGTCATCGGAGCTGAACGTGATCTCGCGGCTGTCGACAACGGTTTTTCGAGAGCGACAGGCTTCGATCGAAGAGATCAGTGGCTATCTGACGGCGAACTACGTTCTCTCCGGCTCCTACCGCAAGGCCGGAAGCAAGCTGCGGATAAATTTCGAGCTGGCGTCGTCCTCAAATCTCACGATCATCTGGTCGGATTCGATTGTCTGCAGCCCGACGGTATTGATCAGCGGAAAAGACGGCGCCGTTGCGGGCGTCGTGACTGCGGTCAGCATGGCGATCATGGCCCGCGAACTTGAGCGTGCCCAGTCCCAACCGCTTCCCACCGTTGAAAGCTATACGTTGCTGATGGGGGCGATTGCGCTGATGCATCGTTTGTCGGTGCAGGATTTCGATAGATCGCGGCAAATGCTTCAGGCCTTGACGGAGCGCATGCCTCGGCAGGCCGTGCCATGGGCATGGATGGCCAAGTGGCATGTGCTGCGCGTCCAGCAGGGATGGGCGGACGATCCGAATGTGGATGCGCAGCTGGCGCTGGATTGCGGGCGCCGGGCGCTCAATGCGGATCCCCGGTGTTCTCTTGCGCTGGTTGTCATGGGCTTCGCTCATACCAATCTGCTGAAGCAGCTCGATATCGCCGAGGAACAGTACGACCTGGCGCTTCGGGTCAATCCGAACGATGGAATGGCCTGGCTTCTGAAGGGCACGCTTCTCGCATTCAAGGATCAGGGAAAGCTCGCGGTCGAGCACACCCAGCATGCCCTGAAACTGTCGCCTCTGGATCCGCACCGGTACTTCTACGACTCGCTGGCCGCGACGGCCGCTCTTTCCGCCGGGCAGTATAAACGCGCCATCGATCTTGCAAAACGTTCGCTGCGTGCAAACCGCACGCATACGTCCACGTTTCGCGCGCTGGCTATCTCGCAATGGCAGCTTGGGTTGCATGACGATGCACGCAAGACGGTGACCGAGCTGTTGAAGCTTGAACCAAGTCTGACGGTCGCAAGGTATCGCGAGCGACATCCGAGCGGGGGATATGAAACGGGCAGAATCTGGTCCAGCGCTTTAGAAGGAGCTGGCGTGCCTCAATAGCGGAAACAGGAGTGTTGCCATGTGCACTATGGGTCCTGAAGGCGGAGCAGGAGGTGCTGGTGGTGCCGGCGGCGCGGGTGGTGCTGGCGGCGCCGGAGGCGCGGGTGGCGCCGGGGGCGCCGGGGCTGCGCCGTATGGCGGCTATGGGGCGCCACTGGTTGCGGATGCGCTCATCAGGCACCGCGACGGGATCGTCGGGAGTTGGCTAGGCCAGGTTGTTGCCCGATCCCCGCGCGCGCTGGATGACAAGAAAAACCTCGGAAATTGGGAGCCGTGGGTACGCGCTTCAATCATCGATTTCGACTTGCTGTCGCATCTGCATTTTACGACCCACCGCGAGACATTCACCTACAAGGACCACGCGAAGACTGTTTCGAGGACACCCAGAGAGCGGTCCGTGACGGTCTGGCACTTTCAAGTGCACACGACACCGAATGATCCCGCACCGAAAACCCGTTCGAGCCGGATTGCAACATTCATCCGTCCGTCTCCGGCCGTTTTCCAAAGTCAGCTCGACTTCCTGGATCAATATTCGGATTTGCGCGAGGACCGCCTTGCGGAAATCGTAACCGAACTCGGACCGCAATATGCGTTTTGGAGTTCCGTCGTAAATCTGCATCCGGACCGGACCAAAAAGACCATCGAGCTGCTCGACGCGGCGCTCCGTTTTGCAAACGCAGTCGAGATGCGTATCAAGCACGCGATGGCATGTTGGCGGCCATATGAATTGTCGCCCCAGGTGCAGCCGATCATTCTAACGCCCGGGCACGGCACATTTCCGAGCGGCCATTCCACCGAAAACCACATGATCGCGCGCATCCTGTGGGAGCTTTACGGGCGCGAGCCCAATCTCGGTGAGCAGTTAATGCGACAGGCGGCGCGGATCGCCGTCAATCGCACGGTGGCCGGCGTTCATTTCCCGGTCGACACGGCTGCGGGGCAGGTGCTTGGGCTCTCACTTGCGCGCTATTTCATCCAGCGGGCGAAAGGCGGGACGAAGTTCAATGCCTGGCGCTTCGACGGCGAGCGATATCCCGGAAATCAGGATTTCGATTTCCACGATTTCTATGATTCAGCAAATGGGCACGAAAAGCTGAATCCTCTGATCGATCCACCTTATGTCGACCCGCTCGCGTCGATGCCGCCAGCGGTGTCACCGATCATGAAATGGTTATGGGATGCGGCGCAGGCCGAGGTCATCTAGTCGTTGCGTTATGCCAGCGAAGTAACAGGCTTTGACGGGTCCGAGCGATGGCAGAGAAACGGAAGCTGATTTCACCCTATCTCGAATGGGCGGTGCTGACGGAGTTCGCTTATCTTCGTGGCGACTGGTTCTGGGTTCTGCTCGAGCTCGATGGCCCGGTAGACGCATTTGCCGGGTCCGTCGCCCGTTCCGGGTTGGAACAACTGGTGCGGATTCCCTCGATATACGAAAGCGCCGCACCGCCATCGCTGAGAGCGGCCGACGTCACGTGCTGTATGGCGATCGCGACACGCGAAGCGCTTATCGCGCTGGCTTCCGGAAAGGCGAGGCGAAACGATACTGCAAGGCTCGCGACCGTTCTGTCCTCAGTCCGCCGTGTCGAACTCGGAACGCCGACGACAAATCTGTTCGGGAAGATTCCTCTTGCAGAGCAACCATTGCTCTCCGCAAAGCCGTCGCGACGGGCCATTATCGCCATCATCGACGATGGACTGGCATTCGCACACGAACGATTTCGCTTTCGGAACGGAAAGTCGAGAGTGAAGTACTTCTGGAATCAGGACGACGCGACGAATGTCGGAGCGCCGGCGGAGTTCGGCTGGGGACGCGAGCTGCCGGACAGTGAGATCAATCAGTTGCTGGCGTCCTGCACGCATGCCGGATCTGTGGACGAGGATGAGTTCTATCGATTGGCTGGCCAGAAACTGGTCGCCCGCCGTGCCAAACACGGGACTCACGTCATGGATATCGCTTGCGGGCTTGATTCCAGAGACGTGGCGCCCGGAGATTCCCTCACGCCCTACATTATCGGCGTGCAGTTGCCGAGGTGGGTAACGGAAGAAACCTCGGGCGCATTTCTGACTCCCAATGTTTATGCTGCGATCTCCTATGTGCTCAGTCGTGCCGACAGGATCGCGGCCGCCGAGGGAACGGGTCCAATTCCGGTCGTTGTGAATTTGAGCTATGGGACCATTGCCGGGCCGCACGATGGCACGGCGCAGTTGGAGGCTGCCATCGACCAGCTGATATCGGCACGCTCCGCGCCGCTCAGGGTCGTTATGCCAGCCGGAAACCATTATCTGGCGCGATGCCATGCTTTCCTGAAGTTGCCGAAAGCTTCAACGACCAGGCAGCGGGTTGAACGTCTGCGATGGCGCGTGCAACCTGACAACAAGGCCGCCAGTTTCGCGGAGCTGTGGCTGTCCGCACAGACGGCGGCGACATCGCGTGCCGAGATCGCTATCAGGATCACGACGCCGACGAACGAGCGAAGTCCCTGGATCGCGGCCAACCAGACCTGGCAGTGGCCGACGCCAGGCAAACCTCGATTTTTCGTGACGTATGACGACTCGACGGGAGAGCGACCGCGCATCTTGCTCGCCATGGCACCGACCGCGGATCTCAAGAAGCCGCCACGTACGGCACCGTCCGGGACGTGGCTGATCGAAGTGAAAAACAGGCAGGCAGCTACGACTGTCGATGTATGGATCCAGCGCGGCGACACGCCGTTCGGTTATCCGCTATGGGGACGCCAGTCCCGTTTCGAAGACAAGGACTATGTGCGTTTCGATCTCGCCGGACGATTGGAGCAAGACGATAAGGGCGCAAGCCCGGTTCGCAGGGAAAGCACCATCAACGCGTTGGCAACGGGACAGCATACGGTTGTCGTCGGCGGATTCCTCCGCAGTGACAGGCGCGTAAGTGAGTATTCGGGAGCCGGAAGGCTCTCGACCTCGGGCGCCGTACCTTCGATCCGAAGCCCTGACGTGTCGGCGGTTGCAGATGATTCAGCGACGCTGAGGAATCTGCTGGCAGCAGGCACGCGTAGTGGATCCGTTGTGGCCATGAACGGAACAAGCGTAGCTGCTCCGCAGGCCACGAGGTTGATTTCGGAGTTGATGATTGCACAGCTCGCTTGCGACCGCGCGGATGTACAGCGCATCGCGAAGGCCGGTGACACGAAGGCACCAGGTCCGGGCTCGCCATTGGCGCTACGTATCGGGGCTGGCCGGATCGACCTGTCTGGCCGTCCGAACCGGCGTTAGGTCGGGACGTGCGCCGCACGGGAGTATTGCCGTGCCGGAAATGAAGTCAGCAAGATCCGCCAGGCTTGTCGCGGCGATAGGCGAGACCGCGATCTTTAGCGATCTGGCGCCCGAGACGATTACCGAGCTGGCTCGCTACGCTTCTGTCCTGAAGTTCAAACGCGGGGACTATATTTTTCGAAGAGGTGACCCGGGAACGAGTCTGTTCGGGGTCGTGTCGGGTACCGTCAGGATGAGCTCATCTTCTGCGGACGGGAAAAGCGCCGTGCTCAATCTTATTGGCGCTGGTCAGATATTCGGCGAGATCGCCGTTCTCGACGGTCTGGGCAGGACGACCGATGCAATCGCGAACGTCAATTGTGAGATTTGGCGGATTGAACGCCGCAACCTGATCCCCCTGATCCACACCCAGCCGGCATTGGCAGTGAAATTCATCGACCTGCTGTGCGCCCGCCTGCGCTGGACAAGCGAGCACCTGGAGCAGGTGATCCTGCAAGGCCTCGCAACTCGCCTCGCGCATATGATCGTGAAATTGGCCGAGCGGAATTCGAGGGCGGGTGGAGCGCTTGTGGTTGATATGACGCAACAGAGCGTCAGCGAAATGGTGGGGATTTCGCGGGAGAGCGCCAACAAGGTCATATCGGTGTGGGCAGAACGCAAGTGGGTATCGGTCGAGAATCGGATGCTTGTCGTTTTGGACGCCAGCGCGTTGAGAAACGTCGCCGGGCTGGTATGAGGTGGAAGCGTTTACGGCGTGACAACGCGTAACCTCTCCAGGGCGGCGATAGCGATACAGCCCTGGCCCATGGTGGTTACACCTGTGCCTGATATTCCTTACGCACCGCTGCGATGTCTGCCAATGTCGGTAGTCCCGCTTCATTGCCAAGCCGCTGGATCTTGAACGTCGATGCGGCCCGCGCAAAATTGAAATGCTCGGCCCAGCTCTGTGCGGGATTGGCAAGGTACGAATAGACATAGGCGCCGTGGAACACGTCGCCGGCGCCGTTGGTGTCGATCACCTTCTCACGCGGAATCGGTAGCGCGGGCAGCGTATGTACAGTGCCGGCCTCGTCGTACCAGAGCAGGCCGCGCTCGCCGAGCGTGACGCCGCCGACGCGGCAACCGCGGGTCTTGAGATAGTCCAGCATCTTTTCCGGCGTGAGATCCATCTGCTCGCAGAGGCGCTCGGCGACAATGGCGACGTCGATGAATTCCAGCAATTCATGGGTGTTGGTACGCAAGCCGCCGCCGTCGAGCGAGGTGAGGATGCCCGCTTCGCGGCACAGCTTCGCATAGTGAATGGCGGCATCTGGCTGATGGCCGTCCACATGCAGTGCCCGGCAATCGCCGAGGTTCAGGAGAGGAAAGGGGTGAATGTGATGGTCGTCGCGGCAGCGGACGATGGCGCGCTTGCCGTCTTTCGGCATGATGAAGGACAGCGACGAACTCGCGACCTTGCGCGGATGAATCTCGATGGCATACTTCGCCGACATGTCCATGAACATGCGGCCGAGCCAGTCATTCGCCACGGTGGCGATCAGGTCCGGTACGATGCCCAGCTTGGCGCAGCAGAAGGCGGCGGTGACCGCATTGCCGCCGAACGATACGGCATAGTCGGAGGCGACATGCTTCTCGTCACCGGTCGGCATGTGGTCGGTGATGAACGTGACGTCGATATAGGTCTGTCCGATAAAGAGTGCCTTCATGAATCCGTCCGTCTCGCCTGAGGGATGGCTGCACCCGTCCGGAGACGGGGCATCAGTCAGCTTAACAGCGGTTGCGACGAGGTCACCACCGAAATTGTGCGATGCCGCAGGATGCCGCGGCCGGGCGGACTCGGTTTTCAGCATTGCGGCTCGAAAACTGGCATAGTTCGATCACAACAACGCCACGTAGACGGGAGGGATGCGATGATCACCGGGCTGGATCACGTCGTCATTTTGCTGGAGGACCTGGAGGCAGGGGTCGCCACCTATCAGACCCTGTTTGCCCGCGCGCCCGCCTGGCGCAGCACCAGCGACGGAGCGGCCATGGCGATCTTCACGGTGGCCAATATGTCGGTCGAGCTGATGGCGCCCGTCGGCCATGGTCCCGCCGCCGATCGTATCCGCGCCGTGCTGCCGGAACAGGGGGCGACGCTAGCCAGCATCTGTTTCCGGACTGGCGATATCGCGAAGATGCATCGCCGGCTCGATCGCCTGGCGCTGAAGCCTGATCCTATTGCCGAGGTCGAGAGCAGGAATATCGAGACCGGCGCCACGCTCTCCTGGAAGCGTACGCGCGCGGCCACCGATGCGACACGCGGTGTCCGGCAATTCTTTCTCGAACTGTCTGACGAGCGCCCGGTATCCCCCGTGGTGGGCAATGCGCCGTTCCTTGGCCTCGATCACGTCGTTGTTGCCACGCAGGACCCGGAACGTGCCGCTGCGCTCTATGGTGCGCGACTGGGCCTCGACATGGCACTGGATCGCTCCAATCCGGACTGGGGCCATCTGATGTTTTTCCGTTGCGGCGATCTGATCGTCGAGGTCGTGCACCGCCCCGACGACAAGGCCGACAAGAATCGCGACAAGCTCTGGGGCATGACCTGGCGCGTCGCCGATGCCGATGCGGTCCGCGAGCGCTTGCTTGCTGCGCATGTCAACGTGTCGGAGGTGCGGAACGGCCGCAAGCCGGGTACCCGCGTGGTCAGCCTGCGCGACGGGACCTGCGGAATCCCGACGCTGCTGATCGAGCGGACGGGGAAGGATGTGTAGAGGAGTAGGATGGGTTGAGTGCAGCGAAACCCATCGCTTTTGCGTGTGGGGTTGATGGGGTTCGCGAAGGCGCTCTACCCATCCTACTCACAGTGCGGATTGGCTACCGCCACAACACCGAACAACCCTGCCACAGCAGCACCAGCGAGATCAGGAGCAGCAGCGCATAGGCAATGTTGTAGAACAGACTGGTGGGCGTGTGTTTCACTAGCCAGATGCCCATGAAGTTCGCGATGATGGCCATCGGCAGCAGCGCCAGCGATGTCGCGAAATTGCCGGCATGGAATTGGCCGAGTGCGAAATACGGGACGATCTTCAGCGCATTGACCACAGCGAAGAAGATCGTCGTGGTCCCGACCAGCACCAGCTTCGGCAGCCGCTGCGGCAGCACATAGACCTGGAATGGCGGGCCGCCCGCCTGGGTCATGAAGGATGTGAAGCCCGATACCGCGCCCCAGAGCACGCCGCCGGCCGGCCCCATGCGCGTTGGTTCGATCCTGGCGCGCTTGCGCCAGACATCGATCACGAAGATCAGGCCGATCAAACCGACGGTAATGCGGACGGCATTGTCGGAAATATAGGAGGCGAGCAGCCACGCCAGCGTCATGCCGGCGACCGCGCCGGGCAGCATGATCTTCAGATTCGAGGCGTCCCACTCACGGCGATAGACATAGATCGAGATCAGATCCTGCGTGATCAGCACCGGCAGCAGCAGCGCAGCTGCCTCGAGCGGCGGCAGATACAGCGCCAGCAGCGGCGTGGCCGCAATGCCGACGCCGGAGAAGCCGCCTTTGGAGAGGCCGAGGAAAATCACCGCCGGAATGGCGACGGCATAGAAGAACGGGTCTGTGATGATGGCAGGCACAAGCAGGTCCGGTTGAGGCAGGGCAGTGATAGCGACGGCACCCGCAAAAGGCGATACCCGTTTGCGCATATGGCCCGGAAGATGCTTTGTTCTCAAGCGCGCAAACGCATGCTACACGCGATAGACTTGCAGCTGTTGCGTAGTTCCGCTGAGCGACGGGATCCGGGTTTGGCAAAAACAACTAAAAAAGCGCCGAAGAAAGCATTGAAGTGGCAACGCGACCCGGAAGGGATGCGTCTGCGCATTCTTGAGGCTGCCAAGAAGGAATTTGCCAGCCGAGGTCTTGCCGGTGCACGTGTCGATCGCATCGCCGCCCAGGCCGGCGCCAACAAGCGCATGCTCTACTATCACGTCGGCAACAAGGATGCGCTCTATCTTGCGGTACTCGAAGGTGCCTATGAGCAGATCCGTGCCGAAGAGCGCACGCTCGATCTCGAACATCTCGATCCGCCCGAGGCCATCGAGAGCCTGATCGCCTTCACCTGGAACTATTTTATCAGCAACCCGGAATTCCTCGCGCTGCTCAACACCGAGAATCTGGAGCGCGCGAAGCACATCAAGCGCTCCACAAAGGTTAAGTCGATGCATTCGCCCTTTGTGGAGATGATCCGCACGGTGGTTTTGCGCGGCGTCGCGTCAGGCGATTTCAAGGTCGCGATGGACCCGGTGCAGCTCTACATTTCCATCGCCGCGCTGAGCTTTTTCTATATCGGCAACAACGCCACGCTCAGCGTGATCTTCGGCAGGGATTTGCTGGCGAAGGAGGCGAGGGACGAGCGGCTGGCCCATATGGTGGCGCTCGTCCTGGCGGCGCTCACCGGCCGATCCGTGGCCGAATTTCAGCTGCCCCCGGCGCCGGTTGTCCACACGTCGACCCGTCAAAGCGCCTGAAATCATTGTGTAATTTTCGCTAGTTGAGCGGCCAATTGACAACAGCGAAGCCATGCGCTGTATTTATCCAACGAGTTAAATGCGACCGCGAAGCCGGCATCTGGGAGACGAGACGCGTGAGTGAGAAGAAAGCACCCGGCAGTGTATCGAAGCTGCTGAACGCCTCATGGCTGCGACCGTTCCTGTTGCTGGTGATGATCGTTGTCGGCTGGGATCTGGCGATCCGCATCTTCAACATTCCCGCCTATCAGATCCCTGCGCCCGGCGATGTCGTGAAGGTGCTTTACACCGATTGGCCCGAGCTGCTCGCGCAGTCGTGGCCGACGACCTATGCCACGCTGCTCGGCTTTCTCGCCTCGGCCGTGTTCGGCATTCCCATCGCCATGCTGATCGCGGGCTCCAGGACTGTCGAAAGCTATGTCTATCCGCTGCTGGTGTTCTCGCAGTCGATTCCCAAAGTCGCCATCGCACCCTTGTTCGTGGTGTGGTTCGGCTTCGGCATCGTGCCGAAGATCATCGCCGCCTTCCTGCTCGGTTTCTTTCCCGTCGTCGTGTCGGCGGTCCAGGGCTTCAAGTCGGTCGATCCCGATATGGTCGATCTCGCCCGCGCCATGAAGGGCAGCAGACTGCGTGTGTTCTGCGCGGTGAACCTGCCGCATGCTCTGCCGGCGATCTTCTCCGGTCTCAAGGTGTCCGTCACGCTCGCCGTCGTCGGCGCGGTGGTCGGTGAATTCGTCGGCTCCAATTCCGGCATCGGTTATGTGCTGCAGCGCTCGATCGGCACGTTCGATCTGCCGACGATGTTTGCGGCTCTCGTGATCCTCGCGCTGCTCGGCGTCATTCTGTTCTGGCTGGTCGATCGCATCGAACGTTTTGCGATTCCCTGGCACGTCAGCCAGCGCGCGGATGTCTTCATCGGGTCCTGATCGGGGACGCGCAATTTCCAAACAAGCGGCCCGGCGAAACGGGCCGCGATCACCTGCTTCAATGGGAGGCTAAACATGCTGAAATGGGTTACTGCTGTTTCGACTGCTGCGATCACTGTCACGCTCGCACTCGCCACGCCGGCGGTTGCCGCCGACAAGGTGACGCTGATGCTCAACTGGTATGTCTATGGTGAGCATTCGCCGTTCTATTACGGCAAGGCCAAGGGCATCTATGAAGCCGAAGGCATTGATCTCGACATTCAGGAAGGTCGCGGTTCGGCGGCCACCGTGCAGGCCGTTGCCGCCAAGAGCGTGAATTTCGGCTATGTCGACGTTCCCACCATGATGCGCGCAGCCGTGAAGGGCGCCCCGGTGATCGCCACCGGCGTGTTGCTGCAGACCTCGGCCATGTCCGTGATGGGCTTCGTCGACAAGAACATCAAGAAGCCGGAAGACATCAAGGGCAAGACCGTGGCGATCACGCCGGCGGATTCCATGACCCAGATCTGGCCGCTGTTCCTCAAGAAGGCCGGCCTCAAGGAATCCGATTTCAAGACCGTCGCCGGTGACGGACAGACCAAGCTGAACGCGGTGATCAACGGCCAGGCTGACCTGCTGCTCGGCTACGTCATGGACCAGTCCATGAAGATCAAGGATGCCACCGGCAAGGACGTGTATCCGATCAAGTTCGCCGACTACGGCATCCACCTCGTGTCGTCGGGCATCGTCACCAATACCGACTACGCCAAGGCCAATCCGGATCTCGTGAAGCGCTTCATGTCCGCGACCACCAAGGCCGTTGAAGCTGCGTCGAAGGAGCCGAAGGCTGCCGCGCAGTCGATTCTCGATGCCAACCCGAAGGGCGGCAAGATCGAGACTCTGACCCAGGGCTTCGAACTCACCATCCCGCTCTACACCACGCCGGAAACCAAGGGTAAGCGCCCGTTCCAGGTCACCGACCAGAACATGAAGGACTCGGTGGACCTGATGGTCGAATACGGCGGTCTGGAAGCCAAGGCCAAGGACAATCCGAAGGCCTTCTACACCAACGAGTATCTGCCGAAGTAACCGGCCCGGCTATTTCGACCGAACTGACGAAACCAACAGGACTAGCCGTAATGACTGCAGCGATGAGGACCATGAGCGTCGATCAACCGAGTGCGCATCTTCGCGTCGTATCCGAGCAGTCCGCACCATCGAAGGCGTCGGGGATCAATCTCTCCGGCGTCTCCAAGACCTATGGGACCGGCGACGGCCAGGTGCAGTCGCTGCGTCCCCTGGACTTCCACATCAATGATGGCGAGTTCTTCGTCGTGGTCGGACCAAGCGGCTGCGGCAAGTCCACGCTGCTCAAACTGATCTCGGGCCTTCTTGCGCCGACATCCGGCGAAATCCATGTCGACGGTAACAAGGTCACCGAGCCTCATGGTGATGTGGGCATCGTGTTCCAGAACGCGTTGCTGCTGCCGTGGCGGAACATCATCAACAACGTGTTGATGCCGATCGACATGAAGGGCGAGTCGCGCGAGAAATACATTCCGCGCGCCAAAGAACTTCTGAAGATGGTCGGTCTCGAGGGTTTCGAGAAGAAGCTGCCGTGGCAGCTCTCCGGCGGCATGCAGCAACGTGCTTCGATCTGCCGCGCGCTGGTGCACGATCCCAAGATCATGATGATGGACGAGCCATTCGGCGCGCTCGACGCCATGACGCGTGAGAAGATGAATGTCGAGCTGTCGCGCATCCAGCGCACCACCGGCAAGACGATTTTGCTGATCACGCATTCGATTCCGGAAGCGGTGTTTCTGGCCGACAAGGTGCTGGTCATGACCGAGCGCCCCGGCGGCATTGCCGCGATCTATGACGTGCCGCTCGGCCGCGAGCGCACGCTGGATGCGATGTCGAATCCGATTTTCACCGATCTGGTCGCGCGTATCCGCAAGCATTTCATGACCAACAGCGCGCTGGATTAAGGCCGATTTCCATGTCGCCACGGATCGCCTTGCGAGACATTACACTGTTCGAACGCCACGTAGCGTTCGTGCGGCCGTTTCGCTTTGGCGCGGTGACGGTGAATGCCGCGCCGCAAGCTTTCGTGCGCGTCGAACTCGAGGTCGAGGGCAGGGGCGTGTTCGTCGGCGCCTCGGCTGAACTGATGGTGCCGAAGTGGTTCGACAAGCGACCGCATCTCGCCATCGATGATACGGTGAACGAACTTCGGCAATCGCTCGCAATCGCCAGTGATCTCTACCGCGCGCAATCGGGGTTCATCTCTGCCTTCGGTCTGCATGCAGCCTGCATCGGCGAGCAGATGAAGGCCTGCGCCGAACTGGACATTCCACCGCTGGCCGCAAGCTTCGGCCCGGCGGAGATCGACAAGGCTGTGCTCGATGCGCTGCTGCGTGGGCTGGGCACCGACTTCTTTACCGGCATGACGGCGAATGTCGCCGGGCTCACAGCGCGCCTCGCGCCCGACCTTGGCGCCGACGACATCGCGACTTTCCTCGCGAGCCGAGAGCGTTTGCCACGCGTCGCGTTGCGCCACACCGTCGGCCTCGACGATGTGATCGAAGGCGAGGGCGGGGTCGCCGACCCCGGAGAGAACAGCGGCGCGCGTTACTTCAAGCTCAAGATGAACGGCAATCCGGAAGCGGATGCCGCCCGGCTGACGCGCATCGGTCAGGCACTGACGACACTGCCTTACGACTATCAGGTCACCCTCGACGCCAACGAACAATATGCCGATCTCCATACGCTCGGTGCCCTGGTCGATCGCCTGGACAATGACGCTGCGCTATCGCCCATCGCCGCGAAGCTCCTCTATATCGAACAGCCGATGCCGCGCGACATCACGCGCGCGTCGCCGCTCGGCAAGCTCTCGTCGCGCAACTTCATCATCGACGAGGCCGACGACAATTGGGATGCATTCCCGGCCGCCAGGGCGCTGGGCTATCGCGGCATCTCGTCGAAGTCCTGCAAGGGCTTCTACAAGTCGATTGCAAACGCGACCCGCGCCGCGGCGTGGAGCGCGCAGGGCGTCGATCACTTCATCACTGGTGAGGATCTGACCTGTCAGGCCGGGCTCGGCGTGCAGCAGGATCTCGCGCTCGGCGCGCTGATCGGCGTGACGCATGCCGAACGCAACGGTCATCATTACGTCGATGGTTTTGGCACCGCGCCGGTTGGCGAGGCCGTGTCCTTCCTGAAAGCCCATCCCGATCTCTACAGCAGGGATGGCGACACCATCCGGCTGTCGATTCACGACGGCGATCTCCTCACGGGATCACTGACCTCTGCCGGATTTGCATCCGGCGCGCATCCGGACTGGTCGGCGCTGTCGCCACTCCAGCTCGCTTCATCCGATACTTCTCAAACTAAAATTCTCCAGGAGTCCTGACTATGGCTGTCCACCGCCTCGGCATCATCATGAACGGCATCACCGGCCGCATGGGTCTTAACCAGCATCTCGTGCGTTCGATCGTCGCCATCCGCGCGCAGGGCGGCGTGACCCTGAAGAACGGCGACCGCATGATGCCGGATCCGATCCTGGTCGGCCGCAATGCCGAGAAGATCGAAGGTCTCGCCAAGAAATATGGCATCGAGCGCTGGACCACCGATCTCGACAAGGCCTTCGCCGACAAGAACGACACCATCTTCTTTGACGCTGCCACCACGCAGGCCCGTCCGGGCCTGCTCAACCGTGCCATCGGGGCCGGCAAGCACATCTATTGCGAGAAGCCGATTGCAACCAATCTCGAAGCCGCGCTCGACGTCATCAAGAAGGCCAATGCCAAGGGCCTCAAGCACGGCACCGTGCAGGACAAGCTGTTCCTGCCCGGCCTGAAGAAGCTCGCGATGCTGCGTGACTCCGGCTTCTTCGGCAAGATGCTCTCGGTGCGCGGCGAGTTCGGCTACTGGGTGTTCGAAGGCGACTGGCAGGAAGCCCAGCGCCCGTCGTGGAACTACCGCGCCGAAGACGGCGGCGGCATGATCCTCGATATGGTCTGCCACTGGCGCTACGTGCTCGACAACCTGTTCGGCGAAGTCGAGAGCCTGACGTGCTTGGGCACCACCGACATTCCGGCGCGCTGGGACGAGCAGGGCAAGAAGTATACGGCCACTGCCGACGACTCGGCTTACGCGACCTTCAAGCTGAAGGGCGGCGTGATCGCGCACATGAACATGTCCTGGGCCACGCGCGTCTATCGCGATGATCTCGTCACCTTCCAGGTCGATGGCACCCACGGCTCGGCCGTTGCCGGTCTCACCGAGTGCATGATCCAGGCCCGTCAAGCGACGCCGCGTCCGGTCTGGAATCCCGACGAGAAGCGCACCCACGACTTCTATGCCGACTGGCAGAAGGTTCCGGACAACGCCGTCTATGACAACGGCTTCAAGGAGCAGTGGGAAATGTTCATCCGTCACGTCTGCGAGGACGCGCCCTACAAATACACGCTGCTCGAAGGCGCCAAGGGCGTTCAGCTCGTCGAATGCGCGCTGGAAAGCTGGAAGGAGCGCCGCTGGATCGACGTTCCCACGCTCAAGGTCTGAGGTTCATTATGAACAAGCCAGTCATGCCCACATCGACAGCCTCGACGCTATCGCTGAAGCTGCCGAAGGCCGATCGCTCGATCGAGACCTATCGGCTGGCGGCGTCGCGGACGTTCCCCGCCAAACACGACGGCGCGCTGAATCGCATCGCCTTCTCGGCGGCGCATATCGTTGCCGACCCGCTGGCAGAGTGCGATCCGTGGCTCAATCAGACCATCGATTGGGACCGCACCATCGCGTTCCGTGAGCATGTCTGGGATCTCGGTCTCGGCGTTGCGGAAGCGATGGATACCGCCCAGCGCGGCATGGGCATGGACTGGCCGACCTCGCTCGAACTCATCACGCGCTCCGTTGCGGCGGCGAAGCCGCGCGGCGCGCTGGTGTTCTCGGGTGCAGGCACCGACCACCTCGCGGTGGAAGACGCCAAATCGATCGACGATGTGATCAAGGCCTATGAGCAGCAGTTCGAAGCCATCGAGAAGGTGGGAGGTCGCATCATCCTGATGGCGTCGCGCGCGCTCGCCAAGCTCGGCAAAAATGCCGAGGACTACGGCCGCGTCTATGACCGCATCCTGTCGCAGTCGGCGCAGCCGGTGATCATCCACTGGCTCGGCGACATGTTCGATCCGGCGTTGGCCAATTACTGGGGCACGCCGAGCCTCGACACTGCGATGGACATCGCCGTCGACGTCATCAACCGGAACGCGGCCAAGGTCGACGGCGTCAAGGTGTCGCTGCTCGACGCACAGCGTGAGATCGACATGCGTCGTCGTCTCGATCCCAAAGTGAAGATGTATACCGGCGACGATTTCAACTATGCCGAACTGATCGCCGGCGACGACAAGGGCTTCTCGCACGCGCTGCTCGGCATTTTCGACGCCATCGCCCCGGCGGCATCCTATGCGCTGTCGCGTCTTGCCGCTGGCGACGAGGCCGGCTTCCACGACGTGCTCGGTCCGACGGTGCCGCTGTCGCGCCACATCTTCAAGGCGCCGACGCGGTTCTACAAGACCGGCATCGTATTCATGGCCTATCTCAACGGCCATCAGGATCACTTCACCATGATCGGCGGGCAGGAGAGCACGCGCTCGACTCAGCATCTCGCCGAACTGTTCCGTCTCGCCGACAAGGCGGGTCTGCTCGCCAATCCCGAACTGGCGACGCAGCGCATGAAAGCGATCATGGCAACACGCGGGATCGAAGCCTGAGATGCGTGACTTCTCGAATGACCATCGCTGGCTGTCGCTGAACACGGCGACAGTCCGCAAACAGGGCGACTTCGTCGCCATCGCCGAGGCCTGTGCGCGTCACAAGATCCGCGGTGTCTCGCCGTGGCGCGACCAGGTCGCTGCTGTTGGTCTCGACAAGGCCGTCAAGGCGGTGCGGGACCATGATCTCGAACTGTCCGGCTATTGCCGCGGCGGCATGTTCGTGTCCGACGAAGCCCATCGCCAGCAGCAGCGCGACGACAACCGCCGCTGCGTCGACGAGGCGGTGGCGCTTGGCTCGCCATGCATCGTGCTCGTGGTCGGCGGGTTGCCGCAATATTCGCGGCCGGGCTCTGCGCCGTCGAAGAACATCATCAATGCGCGCGCGCAGGTCGATGACGGCATCGCCGAGATGATGGAATATGCCAGGCAGGCGAAGATGCCGCTGGCGATCGAGCCGCTGCATCCGGCTTACGCGGCCGACCGCGCTTGCGTGAACACCACGGAGCAGGCGCTCGATATCTGCGACCGCCTCGATCCCAACCGCACCGGCATGCTCGGCGTCGCGCTCGACGTCTATCACATCTGGTGGGATCCGGAGATGCATGCGCAGATCGCGCGGGCAGGGAAGGACCGTCTGCTCGCCTTCCACGTTTGCGACTGGCTGGTCCCGACCAAGGACATCCTCAACGACCGCGGCATGATGGGCGACGGGGTCATCGACATCCGGGGCGCCCGTGCCGCCGTGGAAGCGCAGGGCTTCGCCGGTTATTGCGAGATCGAGATCTTCTCGGAGAACTGGTGGAGCAAGTCGATGGACGAGGTGCTGGCCACATGCATCGAACGGCACAAGACGGTGGTGTAAAGCATGGTGTAGTGTCGAAATGCACGAACCTCTCGACTGTCATTCCGGGACGCGCAAGGGCACGCCCTGGAATGACGATGGAAGAGACGGGTTAACATTTTTTCCTATATTTATTGACAACATCCCTAGAAGGATTGTCCTCCGCTCATCCGGTTCACGAGGGGCGCTTCTAGAGGCGTCTTGAAGTGGGACAGGATGCGGCGCCTGCGGGCGTGGGGTGACGTACCCTGCGCACTCGGGAGGTCCTGGGTCACCGTCCGGCCCCCACTACGGGGTCTACCACTCAAGCTGGCTGGACGTGGCATTGGTGAACGGCGGGAAACCGCCGGGATCGGCGGAGTGCGGAGCTCTGCGCCTTTGCCCGGAAGAACGGTCCCGGGGACAGAAATCCATAGCAGTCGCAGACTGCGTAAACTTGTCTGCATGTGGCGCGCCGTGAGGCGTTGCGCGGTTGCAGCTTGCCGGCGTTCCGGCGGAGCGGATCGCGACAGAAACCACCCTTTGCGCCTCATGGCGCGCTGCCACCCCTCATCTTGAGGGGACCGCATAGCTCGGGCGCTTTGGCGTCGCGAGAATGCAACACTGTGGCGGCCAGATACCACCTGCAGCCATTCTCAGGATGCAACGCACCATTTTCTTGACACGAATAGAGGTGAGTGCTTACTCACGACGCTATGAGCACACTAAGAATGACCCATGATCTCAGGCGTGAGCTGATCCTCAGCGCGGCGAAGCGATGCTTTGCGCGCAATGGATTTGCCGGCACCACGACCAAGAGCGTGGCAGCTGCAGCCTCCATTTCGGAAGGCCTGCTGTTCAAACACTTTCCGACCAAGTCCGCACTCTATGCTGAGATCCTGGCCGAGGAATGCGAAGCCGATCCAGGACTGAACAAGCTGCTGGGTCTGCCGGCTTCGACCGAGACACTGGTGATTCTGATCCGCAGCATGGTCGGGCACTTCCTCGACATTCCGCGCGATCCCGATCCCGATCATGAAGAGGCGCAGCGTCTGCGGCTGATGGTGATCAGTCAGTTACAGGATGGCGAATTCGCCCGGCTGTTGTTCGACAAGATCGGTGGACTGATCGGCCCCACCTTTACAACGTCGCTGGAGCACGCTGTCGGGGCAGGCGATGCGGTGCGGATCGGAAGGGAGCCGATGGGGCTTTTCTGGTTTGCGCATCACACGGCGATGATGGCGGCGATCTCGAGACTTCCCTCGGTTCCCTGTTTGCCTTATGCCAGCACCGCCGACAACGAGCGGCAACTTTGCGAGTTTATTCTCCGCGGAATCGGACTGAAAGACACGGCGATCGCAAGATATATCGATCGCGAGCTTCCGGCGGACCTGATGCCAGCGACTACGACAGAAAGCGCATGACATGACACTCACGACCGAGTCCAACAGCACTACGGCGCCGCGCGCGACCGTCGAGAAGCCCCGTCCGCGTCCGCGGATGGTGCGTTGGTTCATCATTGTCGGCATCCTGCTGGCGGTTTTGGTGGGCGGCCTCGTGGGTTTTAACGCGTTCCGCGCCCACATGATCAAGCAGTTCTTCGCCACCATGAAGCCGCCGCCGACTGCGGTGAGCATCGCCGAAGCGAAGTCCGAAGTGGTGCCGAACCTGATCAGCGCAGTCGGCGATCTCGCCGCCGTGCATCAGGTCAATGTCACCTCCGACGTCAATGGTCGCATCACCGACATCATGTTCACGGCAGGCGCGACGGTGAAGACCGGCCAGCCGCTGTTGCAGCTGTTCGACGGTCCGGAGCAGGGCGATCTCGCCAGCTTCAAGGCGCAGGCCACGGTGGCATTGCTCAATCTCGACCGTGCCAAGCAGCTCGCATCGCGCCAGTTCGGTCCGCAGGCGACGGTCGATACCGCGCAGGCGGCTTATGATCAGGCGCAGGCGGGCATCGCCAGGACCGAAGCCGTGATCTCGCAGAAGCTGGTGCGCGCCCCGTTCGACGGCGTGCTCGGCGTGCGTCGTGTGGAAGTTGGCCAGTATCTGACCGCCGGTACGCAGATTGTGACGCTGACGGATCTGTCCGCCGTCTACAACAACTTCACGGTCACGGAAAAAGATTCCGGCAAGCTGCAGGTCGGTCAGGCTGTGCGCATTTCGGTGGACGCCTATCCGGGCCGCAAGTTCGAAGGCAAGATCACCACGATCGAGCCGCAGATCAGCTCGGATACGCGTAATATTCGTGTCCAGGCGACGCTGCAGAATCCTGAAGGCATCCTGAAGCCGGGCATGTTCGCGACTACGACTGTCGTGCTGCCGGACAAGCCGGCTGTCATCACCGTCCCGGAAACCGCCGTCGATTACACGCTGTACGGTGACTCGGTTTACCTCATCACCGAGAAGAAGACGGACGATGGCAAGACCGAGCTGTCCGCGGTGCGAACCTTCGTGCGCACGGGCGCTCGCCTCGATGGCCGCGCGGTGATCACGCAGGGCCTGAAGACTGGTGATCGTGTGGTCGCAGTGGGCCAGCTCAAGCTGCAGTCGGGTGCGCTGGTGTCAATCTCGACCGATCCGCTGCCGCAGATTCCGGCGAAGCCGCCGTTGAACTAAGACCCGATGGACGGGCCGCGACATGCGGTCCGTCCCGTTTCATTTGAATGAATTTTCTCGCATCGTCGCGCGGCCTGTGATGGCCTGCAGACGGTGCCGATGACGGAGCGACCGCAATGGTCTTCACGGATATCTTCATCAAGCGCCCGGTACTGGCGCTGGTCGTCAGCCTGCTGATCCTGCTGATCGGTTTCAAGGCTGCAACCAGCCTGCCGATCCGCCAGTATCCGAAACTGTCGAACACCGTGATCACCGTCACCACGGCATATCCTGGTGCGTCGCCGGATCTGATGCAGGGTTTTATCACCACGCCGATCGAGCAGGCCGTCGCGGCTGCTGAAGGCATCGACTACATGACGTCGGCATCGACGCAGGGCCAGAGCCTGATCTCGGTCTATATCAAGCTGAACGTCGATCCCAACGCCGCGCTCACCGAAGTGCTGTCGAAGGTCAATTCGGTCAAATATCTGATCCCGAAGGAAGCCAACGACCCCGTCATCCTGAAGTCGACCGGTTCGACCACGGCCGTGATGTATCTCGGCTTCTCCAGCGAGGAACTGTCCGGCTCGGCGATCTCGGACTATCTGACGCGCGCGGTGCAGCCGATCCTGTCGACTGTCGATGGCGTGGCGTCGGCCGAAATCCTTGGCGGCCAGACCTTCGCGATGCGCCTGTGGCTCGATCCGCTGCGCATGCAGGGGCGCGGTGTATCTCCGGACGATGTCGCCGCGGCGATCCGCGCCAACAACTTCCAGGCGGCGGCCGGTCAGACCAAGGGTTACTACATCGTCTCCAACGTGACGGCGGATACCGACCTACAGAACGTCGAGCAATTCAAGCGCATGACGGTGAAAGCCAAGGACGGCGGCTTTGTCCGTATGGAGGATATCGCCACCGTCGAGCTTGCGGCCCAGAGTACGGACGCGAGCGTGGCGTTCAGTGGTGAGCGCGCGATCTTCATCGGCGTGCAGTCGACGCCGCTCGGCAATCCGCTGAACATCGTCAAGGGCGTGCGCGCACTGTTCCCCGAGCTCGAACGTAACCTGCCGCCATCGCTGAAGATGAAGGTCGCCTACGACTCCACCAAGTTCATCACGTCGTCGATCGAGGAAGTGGAGCATACGCTGATCGAAGCCGTCGGCATCGTGATCGTGGTGATTTTCCTGTTCCTGGCTTCGTTCCGCTCGGTCATCATCCCGGTGGTGACGATTCCGCTGTCGCTGGTGGGCGTCTGCAGCCTCATGCTCGTCATGGGTTTCAGCATCAATCTGCTGACGCTGCTGGCCATGGTGCTCGCCATCGGCCTCGTGGTCGACGACGCCATCGTGGTGGTGGAGAATATCCATCGCCATCTGGAGGAGGGCAAATCGCCGGTTCAGGCGTCGCTGGAAGGTGCGCGCGAGATCGTTGGGCCGGTCATCTCCATGACCATTACGCTGGCGGCGGTGTATGCGCCGATCGGCTTCATCGGCGGTCTGACCGGTGCGCTGTTCCGCGAATTCGCATTCACGCTGGCGGGCTCGGTGATCGTGTCCGGCGTCATCGCGCTGACCCTGTCACCGATGATGTGCTCGGTGCTGTTAAAGCAGGAAGAGCCGGGCTGGTTTGCCAAGAAGGTGGACAAGGTGTTCGGCGCCACCACGCGCTGGTATGGCCGGCAGCTCGACCGCTCGCTGGATTATCGCCCCATCACGGCCATGTTCGCCGTCGTGATCCTCGGTCTCGTCGGCTTCATGTACATGAATACGTCTAAGGAGCTGGCGCCCGAGGAGGATCAGGGCATCCTGTTCGCGGTGACCAAGGCACCGAAATACGCCAATATCGACTACGCGGATTTCTACGGTGATCGCATGGACGAGGCGTTCAAGAAGTTCCCGGAGACCGATCTGCGTTTCATTATCAACGGCACCAATGGTCCGAGCAACGGCATCGCCGGCATGCTGCTCAAGCCATGGGATGAACGCAAGCGTTCCTCTACGCAGCTGAAGCCGCTGGTGCAGGCCGAACTCAGCAAGATCGAGGGCGTCAATGCCTTCGCATTCAACCTTCCGGCGCTGCCGGGCGGTCCCGGTGGTCTGCCGATCCAGATGGTGATCAGCTCGACCAACGGCTTCCAGTCGGTCTATGAGGAGATGGTCAAGCTGAAGGACACCGCGCGCAAGAGCGGCCTGTTCATCGTCAGCGACAGCGACCTCGATTTCAACCAGCCGGTGGTGCGCGTCTCCGTCGATCGCTCGAAGGCGAACGATCTCGGCATTACCATGGCGAGCATCGGCAGCACGTTGGCGACGCTGCTCGGCGGCAATTACACCAACCGCTTCAATCTGGAAGGGCGCTCCTATCAGGTGATCCCGCAGGTGCCGCGCGCCATGCGCATCTCGCAGGATTCGCTGGCGGACTATTATGTGCCGACGAATACGGGTCAGCAGGTGCCGCTATCGACGCTGGTCAAGGTCGAGACCGGCACCAATCCGAATGCCCTGTCGCACTACAATCAGCTGAATTCGGCGACCTTCCAGGCCGTGCCGATGCCGGGCGTGACGGTTGGTCAGGCGGTCGACTTCCTCGAAGGCGCGGCCAAGCAGTTGCCGTCGGGCTTCAACCACGACTATCTCGCCGACAGCCGGCAATATGTGCAGGAAGGCAATCAGCTCGCAGTCGCCTTTGGTTTCGCGCTGATCATCATCTTCCTGGTGCTGGCAGCGCAATTCGAAAGTCTGCGCGATCCGCTGGTGATCATGATCACGGTGCCGATGGCGATCCTGGGCGCGCTGATCCCGCTGTTCTTCGGTCTGGCGACGATCAACATCTACACCCAGGTGGGTCTGCTGACGTTGGTGGGCCTGATTTCGAAGCACGGCATCCTGATGGTGGAGTTCGCCAACGAGCTGCAGCTCAAGGAAGGTCTCGATCGTCGCTCGGCCATCGAGATGGCCGCTCGCGTGCGTCTGCGTCCCATCCTGATGACCACGGCTGCGATGGTCACCGGTCTGCTGCCGCTGCTCACCGCGGCAGGTGCAGGTGCGGCGAGCCGCTTCTCGATCGGCCTCGTGGTCGTCTCCGGCATGATGATCGGTACGTTGTTCACGCTGTTCGTGCTGCCCGCGGTCTATGTGGCCATCGCCACCGATCACCGCGCCAGCAAGGAAACCGATCGCGCCAAGCAGATTGCCGACTTCGATCTGGAGCACACGCGTACGGCCTGATCGCACGACGTGGCCTTGCGAAGCCGAGCTTGCAGGGCCACATGGTTTGAGGTTGGATGGCGGATCGCTTGATGCGGTCCGCCATTATCTTTTGGCGGTCCGCGTGACCCCACAGGACCCACCCATGACGCGCGATTTTCCGGCCGGCAATTATCGCTACATTCCCGCAGTGTTTCAGTATTCGAGCGGCGTTGCTGCCAATGCGGATTTCGAGATCGAGCGTGTTCGCTTCGACAGATGGTTGCCTCTAGCCGATGGCTTCGCGCGCATTGCCGACTACATTCTCGCTGTCGATCGTCCGCTGACGACGTTTTGCGCCTGCGAGCTGCGCTCGCCTGCGGTTGTCGATGAAGCAGGCTTCCGGAAATTCAACGAGCACTATGTCAAGACGCTCGCAGAGTGGGGCATCTTCGACGGCACCAACAATCCCGTGGCGCGCAGCAATGTCTGTCTTGAGATCGATCCGCCGAGCGAGCCGTCATTCTATGCTTTCTCCTTCACGCGGCCGGCACTCGGCGCGAAGCCAAGCTTCGTCATTGCCGGCGGCGCGGAAGCGCGTGGCGGACCTGGAACATATCCGGAGCGCATCACGCGCTATCGCGAAACCTCACCCGACGCATTTCGTGAGAAGGCGCGCATGACCATGAGCAATATGGAAGAGCGCCTCGGCGCGTTCGGCTTCTCATGGAAGGACACAACCGCGACGCAGATCTACACGGTGCAGGATTTCCATCCGGTGGTGGCCGACGAACTGGTCAAGCGTGGTGCGTCGCGGCAGGGTATGACCTGGCACTTTGCGCGGCCGCCGGTTGTCGATCTCGAATTCGAGATGGATACGCGGCGCGTGATGCGGGAATTCGTAATCTGAAAGATCAGGTTGCGTGCGCTGCCGCGCTCAGATGCTTGGCGACGATGCGCAGGTCATCGACGAAATGCGCATATTCGCGGGCTCTGGCATCCTCGTCCGGTAGTCGTAGCAGATAGGATGGATGCACGGTCACGAGAACCTGTGTGCCGTCGTCAGCCTCGATAATCCGGCCGCGCGTCTTGCCGATCGGCGTGATCTTGCCGAGCACACTTTGTGCGGCTGTCGCGCCCATCGCGACGACGAGCTCGGGTTTCACGGACGCTTTTTCGCGCTCATACCAGGGACGGCACGCCTTGATTTCCGGCGTTGCCGGCTTCTGGTGCAGACGGAATTTTCCACGCGGAACGAACTTGAAATGCTTCACGGCATTCGTGACATAGACCCTGTCTCTGACAATGCCGGCTTCCTTCAGGGCCTTGTCAAGCATCTGTCCGGCAGGTCCGACAAACGGCTTGCCGGCAAGGTCTTCCTTGTCGCCGGGCTGTTCACCGACCATCATTACAGAAGCATGCTGCGGACCTTCGCCGAACACGGTCTGTGTCGCGTCTTTCCACAAATGGCAGGCACGGCAATCGGCCGCTTTCTCGCGTAGCGCGGCAAGACTTTCCGTCCCGGTATCGACCGTTTTGGTCGCATGCGACTTGGCCATGGTCTCCTCCCGACGTTGCGGCTTCTTGGGCGCGCCGGCTTCTGCCGCGATCATGTCTCGTGTGATGCGTCCAGCTTCTGCGATCAGCGGCTTGATCAGTGCGGCTTCGGGCAGGTTGCGCCAGTATTTCTTCGGCATCTCGTTCTGCATTGCCTTGGTCTTCAACCGCGCCGGATTGAAAATGTTGGCGTAATAGGTCAGCCACACCTCTTCGAGCCGATCTTTCGTCGGCGCATCCGACTTGTTGACGCCGGGCGTGATGGAAATCGCGTGGCCATCCCAATGCGCGCAGAGATCCGGCGTCAGGATCGACCACGCCATGTCGGCGAAGCGCCGCGCGAAGAAGGGGGCCGCGAATTCGACGATGTGATGTTCTGGTTCGAACCAGGCGACGAAATGCGAATTCGGCTCACGGCCGATTTCGCGAAACCGTACGAAAGCATGCATCTTGTGCTCGTCGCGCCGGACAGCCTTGGCCATGGCCTGAAGTTTGGTGATGTCGGAGTCGATGGCGACGTGGATCAGATCGGGATTGTCGCGCAGCCGCCGCAGCAAACGATAGAGCAGGGCGAAGCGTTCGGGATCACGATGCAGAATGGCGGTCTCGGCGAGTTCGACGAATTTGGCCGGAACGTTGAACGTGCCTTTTGCAGCGTCGGATAGCGACGTTGCCGGCGAGGCGGAGAACAATTCAGGCTCGGCGCCTGCAACCGTCCATGTCACGTCAGTGGGAGCAATGTCGTTGAGCACCAGTTTGCGTGCCGCCTTGCGCCAGCCTTCAAAGTCGGTGTCGCTCTCCAGCAAGATGGTGTGCATCAGGTCTCCTGAAATGAAATTCTAGAATCCAAATCCCAATTGGGTTGCTTTCGGTTTGAACCGCTCCGCCAGCTTCGCGCCGTCCAGAAAATTCACGGCCGGGCGGTGATCCGGAAGAACGATGAAAGGCAGTGCCTTGTTCCGCGGAATATGCAGCCGGGCGAGGTCGCCGACGCGGATCGACGAGATGCGGCGCGTTTCGATGATCCGTTGCACGGCCCTGGCGCCGAAACCGGGCACGCGCAAAAGGTCTTCACGGCTGGCGCGGTTGACGTCGAGCGGGAAGCGGTCGCGGTGTCGGAGCGCCCAGGCGAGCTTCGGATCCATGTCCAGTGACAGCATGCCGTCATTGTCATCGACGATTTCGTCGACGTCGAAGCCGTAAAAGCGCATCAGCCAGTCGGCCTGATACAGCCGATGCTCGCGGATCAGCGGCGGCGCGCGTAGCGGCAGCGAACGGCTGGCATCGGGGATCGGGCTGAAAGCGGAGTAATAGACGCGCTTGAGATTGTAGGATCCGTAGAGATTGGCCGAGGTTCGGATGATGGTTGAATCATTGGCGCTGTCGGCGCCGACGATCATCTGCGTGCTCTGGCCGGCCGGTGCAAAACGAGGCCCGACTTTGCCGCGTGGCGTCGGCTTGCGTTCTTCGCGGGCTTCATCGAGCTTCAACCGCAATCGACCCATGGTGCGACGAATGGCGCGGACGTCTTTCTCCGGCGCCAGCTTTGCCAGGCTGTCTTCCTCGGGCACCTCGATATTGATGGAGAGGCGGTCGGCATATTTGCCGGCCTCGGTAATTAGTACATCGTCGGCTTCCGGAATGGTCTTGAGATGGATATAGCCGCGGAAGTGATGTTCCTCGCGCAGTTTCCGCGCGACGGCGACGACCTGTTCCATCGTGTAATCGGGGCTGCGGATGATGCCCGACGAGAGAAACAGTCCCTCGATGTAATTGCGCTTGTAGAAATCCAGCGTCAGTTGCACCACTTCGTCCACGGTGAAGCGGGCGCGCGTCACATTGCTGGAGGCCCGGTTGACGCAATAAAGGCAATCGTAATTGCAGGCATTGGTGAGCAGGATCTTCAGCAGCGAGATGCAGCGGCCGTCCGGAGCATAGGAATGACAGATCCCCATTCCTGCATCGGTCGAGCCGATGCCTTTACCGTCGCGGGAGTCCCGTTTCTCGGTACCGCTGGACGCACAGGACGCGTCGTACTTCGCGGCATCCGCCAGGATCTCCAGCTTGCGCTTCACGTCCATGTTCAAAAATCCCTTTGATTTCAAATGCTAAAAAAGTGGCTGATGATCCCGATTGACTCGGCTTGCCATGTTGGCTTTACACTGGAACATATCATGAACAGGGGGGCCGGCAATGGGTTCACTAAAAACCCGCCACGGCAAAACAATTTCGAGGAGCGGCGCATGACCGGCGCACGCATGACCATGCTCGCGCAATTGCGCGGCAGCATCGAACGCATCGAGACCCACAGCGATACCTACGGGCCGGATCGGGTATCGCTCGGTCATGCCGAGGCGGACGCGGCGCTGCAAGGCGGGCTCGCACGTGGCACGATGCATGAGGTGTTCGCCGAAGGCCGTCACAGCGCCGCGGCCACGGGCTTTGTCGCCGGCCTTGCGCATCGTGTCTCGGCAAAGCGGCCGCTGCTGTGGATCCGGCAGGATTTCTCCGAACGCGAATGTGGCGCGTTGGCCATGAGCGGCTGGCGTGAGCTTGGCCTCGATCCGCGACTGCTGGTCACCGTGCGTGCGCCCGATGTCGAGACGGCGCTGCGGACGACAGCCGATGCGCTGGCCTGCGACGCGCTGGGCAGCGTCGTGCTGGAGACCTGGGGCGACAGCAAGCAGTTCGATCTGGTCGCCAGCCGCAAGCTGACGCTGGCGGCGCGTGGCTCGGGCGTCACCTGTCTCTTGCTGCGGACCGCAGGTGTTCCGGCGCCGAGTACGGCGGAAACCCGCTGGCTCATCCGCTCCGCGCATTCGCCGCCGGTCAGGCCCTGGGAAGCATGGGGCGCGCCAATGCTCGACGTGCAACTGGTTCGCAACCGCCATGGCCCGAACGGCCAATGGATCATGGAATGGAAATGTGATGAATGCGTATTCCGTGACATCTCGGCGTATCCTCAGCCTGTGGCTGCCACGCCTGCCGACCGATCGCATCAAGCGGCAGCGTATCCGCAACGGAGAACAGGATAGTCCGCAGCCCTGCATCGTCGTCGCCAAGCAAAATAATGCGTTGCAGATTTCCACGCTGAATGATGCCGCGGCGAAGCTCGGCCTCGAACCCGGCCTGCCGCTTGCCAATGCCCGCGCGGTCTGTCCGGACATCCAGGTGTTTGACGCCGACCCCGTCGCCGATACCCAGACGCTGACCGACATCGCCGACTGGTGCGATCGTTTCACGCCCCTGGTCGCGCTGGATCTGCCGCATGGTCTGTTTCTCGACATCACCGGCTGCGCCCATCTGTTCGGCGACGAGGCGGCGCTGATGAAGCAGCTCTGCGTGACGCTGTCGCGGCAGGGGTTTATCGTCAGCGCAGCGATTGCGGGGACATCCACATGCGCACGCACGCTCAGTCGCTATGCGCATGGCCGGATCGTTGCTGCGGGCGAGGAGGCCAAAGCGGTGACGCCGCTGCCGCTGTTCACGCTCGGCGTCGATGAGGCGATCATCCGCGGATTGCGCCGCGCCGGCTTGAAGACCATCGGCGATGTCGCCTCGCGCTCGCGCCCCGAAATCACCGCACGTTTCGGCGCGGAATTCACGACGCTGCTGGAACAGGCGCTGGGGCACAGCGATGCGCCGATTTCGCCGCGCAAGCCGCTGCCGGATTACATCGTCGAGCAACGCTTTGCCGAACCGATCGCCACCGATGGCGTGATTACGCTGACACTGGCCAAGCTGGCACGCACGCTGATCGATGCGATGGACAGGCAGGGCAAGGGCGCGCGGCGGCTGGAAGCGGCGTTCTTCCGCACCGATGGCGCGGTGCGGGCCATCACGGTGGAAACCGGGCAGGCCGTCTCCAAAGGCGAAGTGATCGACCGGCTGTTCCGCGAACGACTGGACGCGATTGCCGATCCGCTCGATCCCGGTTTCGGTTTCGATATGATCCGCCTGTCGGCCAGCCGTACCGAGATCGTCGTGCAGCAGCAGCGCGACCTCGATGCCAATGTGCATGCGAACGATGAACTGGCTGACCTGATCGACCGTATCGCCGCGCGGATCGGGCCACGTCGCGTGCAGGTCTATCTGCCAGCCGAGAGCCACTTTCCCGAACGCGCGATGCTGGCGGTGCCGGCACAGCATCATCTGGCCGCCGCCATGCAGGCCGTTTGGCCGGTGCGTGAAGACGAGCCGCCGCTGCGGCCGTTACGGTTGTTCGAGCAGCCCGAACTGATCGACGTCCCGCTTGCGGAGTTTCCAGACAAGCCGCCTAAGAAATTCACTTGGCGACGGGTGTCTCACAACGTCGTTCATGTGGAAGGCCCGGAGCGTGTGTCGATGGAGTGGTGGCGTGCGCAGGAGGCGAAGCCGACGCGCGATTACTTTCGTGTCGAGGATGAGGCAGGTCAACGCTTCTGGCTGTTCCGCGACGGACTGTATGGCGAGATCAGGGATGCGGAAAATCACATCGTTTCGCCGAAATGGTTCGTGCACGGGCTGTTCGCATGAGCAGGCCCGACGCAGACTATGCCGAAATAGGCGTTACCACGAATTTCTCTTTCCTGCGCGGCGCGTCGCATCCGCAGAACTATGTGCACCAGGCCAGTGCCGAGCGGCTTTATGCCATTGGCATTGCCGATCACAACACCATGGCCGGTGTGGTGCGTGCCTTTGCCGAGCTGGACCACAAGGATCTTGTCTACAAACCGAAGCTTCTGATCGGCACGCGGCTGGTCTTCAATGACGGCACGCCGGACATCCTTGCCTATCCGTGCGACCGCAACGCCTATGGTCGGCTGTGCCAGTTACTCAGCATGGGCAAGCTGCGTGGCAACAAGGGTGAATGCCTGCTGCAGCTCGGCGATCTCGCGGAGTTTAGCGAAGGGGTGTTGCTTGTTCTAATGCCGACCTATCGGATCGACAGTGATCTTGTCCTGCGCACGCTCGATGCACTATCGGGCCTGCCAGCGGAAGGCATTTGGCTTGGTGCCAGTCCGTTTCATCGCGGGGATGACAAGCGTCGTCTGGCAAAGCTGCAGCGCATCGCATCCATTGCGGGCGTGCCGCTGATCGTCACCAATGACGTGCTCTATCATACGCCAAATCGCCGCATCCTGCAGGATGTGGTCAGTTGCATCCGTGAGAAGACGACGATCGAGCAGGCCGGCCGCGTGCTGGAAATGAATGCCGAGCGGCATCTGAAATCGGCTGCTGAAATGGCGCGGCTGTTTCGCGATTATCCGGATGCGATCCGCGAGACCATCCGTTTTGCCGATCGCATTACATTCTCGCTCAACCAGCTCCAGTATCAATACCCCGACGAGCCTGTGCCGCCCGGCAAGAGCGCGCAGCAACATCTTGAGGATCTGACATGGGAGGGCATGAATCGGCATTTCCCCGGCATCCATGATCCGAAACTCGAAGCCACCTTACGCAAGGAGCTCGCGCTCATCGCCGCGCTCGGTTACGCGCATTACTTCCTGACCGTCCACGACATCGTCCGCTATGCGCGCAGTCAGAACATCCTGTGTCAGGGGCGGGGCTCGGCAGCCAATTCCGCGGTCTGCTACATGCTGGACATCACCTCGGTCAATCCCGCCGAGGTCGACCTTTTGTTCGAGCGCTTCATCTCCAAGGAGCGGCTTGAGCCGCCGGACATCGACGTCGATTTCGAACACGTCCGGCGCGAGGAGGTGATGCAATATGTTTATCGGCGCTACGGCCGGCATCGCGCGGCAATCATCGCCACTGTTATCCATTACCGGCCGCGCTCGGCGATCCGTGATGTCGGCAAGGCGCTGGGGCTGACCGAGGACGTCACCTCGGCATTGGCCGACACCGTCTGGGGCAGTTGGGGCAAGGGCCTCAACGAGATGCAGGTCAAGCAGGCCGGGCTCGATCCGTCCAATCCGATGATCGTGCGCGCTGTCGAGCTGGCCACCGAGCTGATCGAATTTCCGCGCCATCTGTCGCAGCATGTCGGCGGCTATGTGCTGACCCAGGACCGGCTCGACACCTATGTGCCGATCGGCAATGCGGCGATGGACGACCGCACCTTCATCGAATGGGACAAGGACGACGTCGACACCATGAAAATGATGAAGGTCGACGTGCTCGCTTTGGGCATGCTCACCTGCATCCGGAAATGTTTTGATCTGATCTTTCGTCACAAGGAGAAGCGCTACGAACTCAAGGACATCAAAGCGGAGGCCAAGGATGCCCCACCGGTTTTCGCGATGCTCCAACGCGGCGAATCTCTGGGCGTGTTCCAGGTCGAAAGCCGCGCGCAGATGAATATGCTGCCGCGGCTGAAGCCGAAGACATTCTACGACCTTGTCATCGAGGTGGCGATCGTTCGTCCCGGGCCGATCCAGGGAAACATGGTGCATCCCTATCTGAAGCGTCGGGCGATGAAGCCGGAAGATATCGAATATCCACACCCCAAAGGGGGGGATGAAAATGAGTTACGCAAGGTTCTGCACAAAACCCTCGGCGTGCCGTTGTTCCAGGAACAAGCCATGCGCATCGCGATTGAAGCGGCGCATTTCACTCCGGAGGAGGCTAACGGTCTGCGCCGCGCCATGGCGACGTTCCGCAACGTCGGCACCATGCATACGTTCGAGGAAAAGATGGTCGGAAAAATGATCGACCGCGGTTACGACAAGGCCTTCGCCGTGAGCTGTTTCGATCAGATCAAGGGCTTCGGCAGTTATGGTTTTCCCGAGAGCCATGCGGCCGCCTTCGCGCAGCTTGTCTATGTTTCATCATGGTTGAAGCACTACCACCCCGATGCGTTCTGCTGCGGGCTGTTGAACTCACAGCCGATGGGGTTTTATGCGCCGTCGCAGATCGTGCGCGATGCGCGCGATAACGGGGTCGATGTGCGGGAGATCGATGTATCCTTCAGTCATTCGCAGAATACGCTGGAAGAACCAGGCAGAGACTATTGCGCGGTTCGCCTTGGCTTTCGCCAGATCGATGGATTCAAATGGGCGGATCCGGATGAGGAGCGCGAACGTGTAAAAGCTGGCAAGCCGCCGGGAGAAGACTGGGGCGCGCGCATCGTTGCCGCGCGAGAGCGACAGCCTTTCACCTCGCTGGAAGATTTCGCCCGCGATACCGCTTTGCCAAAACGCGCGCTGATCATGCTGGCCGATGCCGATGCATTCCGCTCGATCGGGCTCGATCGCCGTGCCGCACTGTGGGCGGTGAGGCGACTGCCCGATGACGTGGCTCTGCCGCTGTTCGAAGTCGCGACCGCACGCGAGCAGCCGGACGAGAATGCGAAGCCTCTGCCTGAGATGCCTTTGCCCGAACAGGTGGTCGCCGATTATCAGACCATCCGGCTGTCGCTGAAGGGACATCCCATGGAGTTCCTGCGCGCGAATTTCACGCGGGAAAAAGTGGTGACCTGCGCGAGCATTGTGGATGCCAATGACAGACGGCGGGTGCGCTGTGCCGGTGTCGTGCTGGTGCGGCAGCGGCCGGGCAGCGCCAAGGGCGTCGTCTTCATGACGCTGGAAGACGAGACCGGCATCGCCAATATCGTGGTGTGGCCGAAAGTCATGGAGCAGTTTCGCAGGGAAGTCATGGGCTCCAGGCTCATTCTGGTCGAGGGTACGATTCAGAGCAGCCCGGACAAGGTTGTCCATCTGGTTGCAGAACGGCTGGTCGATCGCTCGGACGATTTGAAACATCTCGCCAACGATGCGCTTGGCGGGCCCCGACAAATGCTGTCAGACCCCGAACCGGTCAATGACGATCGCCGCGAGCATCCCGACAATCCGGCCCAGCGCATTCGCCATCCACGCAATGTCCGGATCCTGCCGCGCTCGCGGGATTTCCATTAAGCGCCGTTCAGAAACCATTCAGCCGCTACTACCTATTCAGGTGACGCGCCGACTGGCGGTCCGCCGGGTGGCCGATGCAGGAAAGTAATAGTGGCATAGGCGCCGATCCATGAGCCGACGGCGGCGAAACCCACATATATCCAGTTTTCGGTATAGCTGATGACGGCATAGGACGAGAGTAGATACCAGACGCTGCTCCAGGTGGCCGCAGGTACGCGTCGGCGGGCCACCACCGCAGAGGTGAACATCACATAGACCGCGTCGGTGGCAGCCGTAGCCAGCATTACGGCGCCGGCTGTCAATGGATCGATGATCGCCATGGTCTCTCCTCCATGCTTGTGCAAGATGGCGCGATGACGGATGTGGTCACCTGGAAGCGTGAGCTGAATCGGTGGCGTGGGAAAGGGGGGCGTTGATGCACGGCATTCGTGAACGACTTGCGGACCTCTGGAGGCAGGTCGGCGGTGATATTGCGGCGCTCCAGCGTGTCACGTTGACCGGTCATGAGCCGCAGTTGCCGTCGTCGTTCCATGTCGGCACGGCCGCTCAGATCAGTATCGCTGCGTCCGGAATGGCGGCCGCCGAAATCTGGCGGCTACGCAGCGGGCAGACGCAGACTGTCTCTGTCGACATGCGCCACGCCATCGTCGAATGCCGCAGCGAGCGCTATCTGCGCTGCGACGGCAATCCGCCGCCGCCCGCCTGGGATGCCATCGCAGGCGTCTACAAGACCGGTGACGGCAAGTTCGTGCGGCTGCATACCAATTTTCCGCATCATCGCGACGCTGTCTGCCAGGTGCTGTCATGCGCGCCGGAGCGCGAAGCCGTGCAGGCGGCGTTGATGCAATGGAACGGCGAGGCCTTCGAGGCCGCGGCCTATGCAGCTGGCGGCGTCGTGGCGCTGATGCGGTCCCATAACGCATGGATGGCGCTGCCGCAGGCGCAAGCCATCGCAGAACTGCCGCTCGTGGAAATCACCCGGATTGGCGACGCCGACCCCAAGCCGTGGCCGATCGGTGCCCGGCCGCTCGCCGGACTGCGCGTGCTCGATCTCTCACGCGTCATCGCAGGCCCCGTCGCAGGTCGTACCCTTGCGGCCCATGGCGCGGATGTGATGCTGGTCTCCAGCCCCGATCTGCCGGCGATCCCGTGGCTCACCATCGACACCGGGCGCGGCAAGCTCTCGAGCTTCGTGGATCTCCAGGGCGAGCAGGGGCGCGACACCTTGCGAGGATTGCTCGCGCAGGCGGATATCTTCTCTCAGGGCTATCGCCCGCAGTCTCTTGCGGCACTCGGCTTTTCGCCGGTTGAAGCAGCCAGGCTCAGCCCGGGCATCGTCTATGTCTCGCTCTCGGCCTATGGCCGCTCTGGTCCCTGGGCGGAACGGCGCGGTTTCGATTCACTGGTGCAATGCGCCACCGGCTTCAACCATGCCGAAGGGCAGGCGGCAGGCGTTGAGGGACCCAAGGAATTGCCGGCGCAGATGCTGGATCACGCCACGGGCTACCTGATGGCGTTCGGGGCCATGATGGCGCGTGCACGTCAGGCGCGCGAAGGGGGGAGTTGGCACGTCCAGGTCTCTCTTGCCCGCACAGGTAAATGGCTATGGGATATGGGGCGGCTGCCCGATGGCTTCGCTGCGGCGGATCTGGCGGGGGAGACGGTGAAAGAGTTTATAGAGGATATGCCGTCGGGATTCGGCACGTTGTCTACGGTTTGTCATGCAGCGGTGTTATCGCGCACACCAGCATCATGGGCGCGTCCGGCCATGCCCCTCGGCACCCATCCGGCGGTATGGCCGACCGGCAATTGAAATCCACTCTCGGGATTTCAAAGTTTTAACGAAGATTCGTAAGTGCACATGCGTTTTTAGATTGTCTGAACGACCAGATGCGCACTACTAGCGCGTGAATGGGACAAATCGCCGCGGAATAAGTGCGTTTCCTACCAAGGATCTGGCAGTGACGAATTTAGATCAACAATCTCAGATATTTAGCCGAAAGCGCCTGATCGCGGGCGGTTGCATCGCTGCTATGCTGGTCGCCGCAGGTATTGGCTACGCGCGGCTGTTGACCCCGTCGAAGGGGCATTCCGACGTTTCGAGCCAGTCCCGGAAGAATCCGCAGCGCTACACCACCTCGCCGTCTGAATGGGCCAGCCTGACCATCGAACCGGTTACCGTGCATGCCTTCCGTGCCGAACACGTCACCGAGGGCAAGATTGCGGTCGATGAAGATCGCTCGACACCGATCTTCTCGCCCTATGCCGGCCGCGTGACAAAGCTGATGGCCAAGCCGGGCGACCATGTCGAAAAAGGTCAGCCGCTCTTTATCATCGAAGCGGCCGACACTGTCGGCGCACAGAACGATTTCGTTGCCGCGGTCACCTCGCTCAACAAGGCGAAGTCGCAGCTTGATCTCGCGCAAATTCAGGACAAACGCGCCAAGGATCTGTTCGAAGGCAAGGCGGTACCGCTCAAGGACTATCAGCAGAGCCAGGCCACGCTGTTGCAGGCGTTGAACGATCAGCGCACAGCCGAAACGGCCCTAGAAGCAGCGCGCAATCGTCTGCGCATCCTTGGCCTCTCCGAAGAAGCGATCACGGCGTTTCAGGAGAAGGGCCGCATCAATCCGGAAACCACCATCTATGCACCGCTTGCGGGCACTGTAGTTCAGCGCAAGATCGGTCCCGGCCAATATATCAGCGCAGGTGCTGCTGATCCGGTGTTCGTGATCGGCGATCTCTCATCGGTGTGGCTCACTGCATTTGTGCGCGAGACGGAGGCCGCTGCCGTGCAGATCGGTCAGGAAATGAGCTTCACCGTCCTGGCGCTGCCCGGCCGTGTGCTCACTGGCCGCATCAGCTACGTCGCGACCGCGCTCGATCCTGCGACACGCCGCCTGCTCGTGCGCGCCACGCTGGACAATAGCAACGGTCTGCTGAAGCCGGAGATGTTTGCCACCGTCACGATCTACGCGCCCGGCGATCGGCCGACCATCGGCGTGCCGAAGACCGCGCTGATCTATGAAGGCGATCAGGTCCGCGTCTGGGTTGCCCATGACGAGGATAAGACGATCGAGCTGCGCCAGATCAAGACCGGCATGACCAACGGCAATCTTGTCGAGGTCCATGGTAATCTGAAAGCTGGCGAACGCATTGTCACCAGGGGCAGCCTGTTCATCGACCGGGCGGCTTCCGCCAGCTAACCCCCAGCTTCGGCTCTTCTGAAAGGTCCGATCTGGATGGATCGTCTTGTTGCCTTGGCCGTCGACCGTCGCTTGCTGATGGTGGCGATGTTCGCCGTCGTTTTCATCGGCGGTCTGTTCGCTTTCAATCAGCTGAATATCGAGGCCTATCCCGATCCGACTCCGCCGATGGTCGATATCGTCACGCAGAGCAACGGCCTGTCAGCGGAGGAAATCGAACGCTACATCACGATCCCGATTGAGACACAGGTCGCAGGTATCAAGAACCTGAAAACGATCCGCACGATCTCGCTCTACGGTCTCTCTGACGTCAAACTGCAGTTCTCGTTCGACTACACCTATGACGAAGCACTGCAGCAGGTGCTGAACCGGCTGTCGCAGCTTGGGACGTTGCCGGGCAACGCCCAGCCAACTATTTCGCCGATCTCGGCGGTGGGTGAAATCTTCCGCTATCGCCTGGTGGGACCACCGAACTACAGCGTGCTTGACCTCAAGACCCTGCAGGACTGGGTGATGCAGCGCCGCTTTAGGTCGGTGCCGGGTGTCATCGACGTCATTGGCTGGGGCGGCAAGACCAAGACCTATGAAATCCAGGTCGAGTTCAACAAACTCGTTGCTTACGGCCTGACGCTGCCGCAATTGCTGACCGCGGTCGGCAATGCCAACATCAATGTTGGCGGCAATACCGTCAATATCGGTCCGCAATCGGCGGTGGTGCGTGGTGTCGGTCTCATTCGCTCGATCGACGATCTGTCCAATACGATGATCTCCCAGACCAACGGCAACCCCGTTTTGGTCAAGGACGTCGCCACGGTTTCCGTCGGCGAGAAGCCGCGGCTCGGCATCGCCGGTCTCAATCAGGACGACGACATCGTACAGGGCATCGTCCTGATGCGCCGCGGTGAGAAGAGTTCACCGACCATCGCGCGGGTCGAACAACTGGTGCAGACGATCAACCGGGGAGGCGTCTTGCCGCCGGGCGTGCGCATCGAGCGCATCTATGACCGTAAGGATCTGATTGATCTCACCACCCATACGGTGCTGCATAATATGGTGGTCGGCATCCTGTTGATCGTATTGCTGCAGTGGATTTTCCTCGGCAATCTGCGTAGCGCTCTGATTGTCGGCGCCACGATTCCATTTGCGCTGTTCTTTGCCGTTATCATTCTCGTGTTGCGTGGGGAATCCGCAAATCTTCTGTCGGTTGGCGCTATCGACTTTGGTTTGATCGTCGATGGCACAGTCATCATGGTCGAGGCCATCTTCAGACGGCTCACTCAGACGACGCCATTGTCGGAGGCAGAGCGCAGTCACATCTCCGCCGAAACCATCATGGGGATGAAGAAGCACGGTATCCTCAGTGCGTCAGCCGACGTGTCGCGCTCGATCTTCTTCGCTGCGGCCATCATCATCGCAGCCTTCCTGCCGCTGTTCACGCTGTCCGGTGTCGAGGGCAACATCTTTGGGCCGATGGCGCGCACCTACGCCTATGCGCTCGCCGGCGGCTTGATCGCGACCTTCACCATCACGCCGGCGCTGAGCGCCATTATCCTGCCAGCGCATGTTCAGGAAACCGAGACCTGGATCGTTCGCAAGCTGCACGATCTCTATGTGCCGGTGCTGAACTGGGCTGTCGCTAATCGTAAGATCGTCATGGGCCTCGCCATCGGCCTCGTCGTCTTGACGGGGTTCATGGTGCGCATGCTCGGCCTGGAATTCCTGCCGAAGCTGGAAGAGGGCAATCTCTGGATCCGCGCCACACTGCCGCCGACGATCTCGCTGCAGGAGGGCAATACTTACGTCAACGAGATGCGCAGGCTCATTCGCCAGCAGCCCGAGGTGGAATCCGTTGTCTCACAGCATGGCCGCCCTGATGACGGCACCGACGCAGCCGGCTTGTTCAACGCAGAATTCTTCGCGCCGCTGAAACCGGCCACCGAGTGGCCGGCGCCGCAGGACAAGGATGCGCTGACGGCGCGCCTGCTCAAGGAACTGCAGACGAAATTCCCGGGCGTTGAATTCAACTTCTCGCAATATCTGCAGGACAACGTGTCTGAGGCCGTCTCCGGCGTGAAGGGCGAGAACTCGATCAAGCTCTATGGCAACGATCTGGATGCCCTCACCAAGACCGCTAACGAGATCAAGGCCGTACTGTCCACGGTGCAGGGCGTGACGGATCTCGCCGTGTTCACGTCGTTGGGGCAGCCAACCATCCAGATCGACGTTGACCGCGCCAAGGCCGCGCGCTACGGGCTGGCACCGGGCGATATCAACGCCACTATCAAGGTAGCCATCGGCGGCGACTCTGCAGGCGATCTCTATGAGTCCGGCAGTGATCGTCATTTCCCGATCATGGTGCGGCTGGCGCCGGAATATCGTCGTAGCGCCGAGGCGATCCAGAATTTGCGCATTGGCGCAGCCGGTCCGAACGGGACCATCGCGCAGATCCCGCTGAGTGAAGTGGCATCGATCAATCTGGTCTCGGGGGCGGCCTACATCTATCGCGAGAACCAGGAGCGTTATCTGCCGATCAAGTTCTCGGTACGCGAACGCGATCTTGGCAGCGCCATTCAGGAAGCGCAGGAGAAGGTCGCCGCGCAGGTCCAGTTGCCGCCGGGCTCGCGGACCGAATGGGTCGGCGAGTTCGGCAATCTTCAGGACGCTATAGCGCGGCTTTCCATCGTGGTGCCGATCAGCCTCGCTTTGATCGGCGTGCTGCTCTGGCTCAACTTTGGCTCGATGGCCGACACGTTGCTGGCCATGAGCGTGATCCCGATGGCGATCTTCGGCGGCGTGCTCGGTCTGCTGATTACGGGTATTCCGTTCAGCGTATCGGCAGCGATCGGTTTCATCGCGCTGTTCGGCATTGCTGTCATGGACGGCATTCTGATCCTGTCGCAGTACAATCAGCTGATCGACGAGGGTTATGAGCGCATCAAGGCGGTGATCCGGACCGGCGAACTGCAGCTGCGGCCGGTCCTCATGACCTGTATCGTGGCGGGCATCGGCCTGCTGCCCGCAGCGCTCTCGGAGGGTATCGGGTCTCAGGTGCAGAAGCCGTTGGCGGTCGTGGTCGTCACCGGCATGATGCTGGCGCCGCTGGTGATCCTGATTACCCTCCCGGTGTTGATCTCGCTCTTCTCACGCCGGACCCGTTAAGCCGCTTCGTAATCGAAATGACCCGGCTTGTTCGTGCCGGCTCGGGTCGTCGCGCGCCTATGGCCCAGAAAATCGATATTGGCAGGGGATCAAAACCGGCGCTCGCCCGTTAATCGGTTCCCCACTCGGCTGCTTTAGCCGCCGGTCCGTTTCGGTAGGTGCTTTTGAACGCTGTATTTGCTGACCTTTTTTCAAGCTTGCAGCCGTGCCATGCTGGTGGCCGTCCGTTAAAGCGCCAAGCCGTTGCAGAGACTTTTTGATGCTCACCAAGGCTGACCCCGTCGACCTGACCAACTGCGATCGCGAGCCGATTCACATTCCCGGGAGCATTCAGCCCTATGGATGCCTGCTGGCCTGTGATGGCTCCGTCGGTATGGTCCGGCGTCACTCGGTCAATGCCGGCACGATGCTTGGTGTGGGGTCAGGCAACATCAATGGACGCAAGCTCGATGATCTGATCGGCGAGGGGCCGGCGCACGACATTCGCAATGCGATCGCCAAATGGGGCAACCAGCAGCGCCCGGGATTGTTGATCGACTTTAAGATCGCGTATTCGCAGACCGTGTTCAACGTCGCTGTGCACCGGCACAAGGGCGTCAACATTATCGAGTTCGAACCTGCCAATGTCAGCGACGCGACGCCACCTCTGGAACTGTCGCGCCTGCTCATCGGTCGTATCGGCCAATGCAACGATCTCGATGTGCTATTCGACAATGCGGCTCGATTGCTGCGCGGCGCGCTCGGCTATGACCGGGTGATGGTTTATCAGTTTGCTCATGATGGCTCCGGTCGGGTGATCAGCGAGGCGCGCCGCGGCGATCTCGAGAGCTTTTTGGGGCAGCACTTTCCAGCCAGTGACATCCCGCAGCAGGCGCGGGCGCTTTACGTCCAGAACCCGGTGCGTGTCGTCTCGGATGCGAGCGGTGAGCGCGTGCCCATTGAGCCGGAGTTCGACACATCCGGTGAACCGCTCGACCTGTCCTTTGCATATCTGCGAAGCGTTTCGCCGATTCATTGCGAGTATCTGCGCAATATGGGTGTCGGCGCATCGATGTCGATTTCCATCATCCACGATGGTGTGCTGTGGGGTTTGATCGCCTGCCATCACTATGCACCGCGCGCGCTTTCCACGGAGAAACGCGTCGCTGCAGAAATGTTCGGCGAGTTTTTTTCCATGCAACTGGCCGGGCTCATTCAGAAACGTAAGCTGGCGGCCAGCGAAAATGCGCGGCGCTATCTCGATCAGTTGCTGCGTAATGTGTCGCATCACGGCAATGTCGATAGTCTACTCAAGGAAAGCATTCGCGATTTTAGCGCACTAATGCCGTGTGACGGCGTCGGCCTTTATCTCAACAAGACCTGGACAGCGCACGGCAATGCGCCGCCGGTTGCGGCAGTGCCCGCGCTGATGGGCTTCATCAACACGGTGGCCGAGGGCAGGGTGTGGGCGACGAACGCATTGTCAGATCGATTGCCGTCGGCTGAAGACTATGCTGCTGCCGTCTCCGGCGTGCTGGCCGTGCCGTTGTCCCAGTTGCCGCGTGACTATCTGCTGTTCTTCCGCAGCGAAGTAACGCAAACGCTGAACTGGGCAGGCGATCCCAACAAGACATACGAAATCGGCCGGTTGGGCGATCGGCTGACGCCACGCAAGAGCTTCGCGATCTGGAAGGAGACTGTGCGGCGTCAATCCCAGCCGTGGCTGCAAAACGAGCGCGACACCGCAGAGGCTGCGCGCTCGGCTCTGGTGAAAGTGGTGCTTCGCTATAATGAATTACTGGCGGATGAGCGGCACAAGGCCGACCTGCGCCAGAAAATGTTGAATGAAGAGCTCAATCATCGCGTCAAGAATATTCTCGCGCTGATCAAATCGCTGGTCTCGCACCCGGTGGAGGATGGCCGCAGCATCGAGGATTACGTCGCCTCCCTGAAGGGGCGCATTCAGGCGTTGTCGCTTGCGCATGACCAGGTCATCCGCGGTGCCGGTGGCGGTGCGCTAAAGGGATTGCTCGATGCGGAATTTTCGCCGTATCGCGAGACGGTGAAAGCGATCGACGCGACCGGGCCCGATGTTTTGCTCGATGCCCGAGCCTATTCGGTACTTGCTCTGGTGCTGCACGAACTGGCCACCAATGCCGCCAAATATGGTGCGCTTTCCGTAACCACGGGGCGCTTGTCGCTCCAGTGGAAACGAACCGCTATCGGCGATTGCGAAATCCTCTGGCTTGAGCGCGACGGCCCGCTTGTCACTCCGCCATTGCGGCGGGGCTTTGGATCGATGCTGATCGGTCGCAGCATTCCCTATGACCTCGGCGGCGAAAGTGATGTCGACTATGAGCCGGCCGGCGTACGCGTGCGGCTGCTCATCCCGGCGCGCTTCGTTGTCTGGCCCGCGCCGGTGGCGGCGCGCAACCTGCGCGCCCGACGCGAGGACAACAAGCCGATGGCGTCGATGCGTGGCTTGAAGGTGTTGATGGTCGAGGACCAGCTTCTGATTGCCATGGACGTCGAGACCATGCTGACCCATGAGGGCGCGGCATCGGTCGAGACGGCGTCTTCGGTCAAGGAGGCATTGATCGCGCTGACGATCATGAGGCCTGATGTGGCGATCCTCGACGTCAATCTCGGCAATGGCAATTCGATGCCGGTAGCCCAGGCATTGCGCGAGCGGGGCATCCCCTTCGTCTTCGCCACGGGCTATGGCGAGACCAGCCTGATCCCCGCGTCGATGGATGACGTACCGATCGTGCGCAAACCCTACGATCTCACTTCGCTGGTCGCTGCGATGACCACGGCGATGGCGAAGAAGAGCTCGGCCGGATAGTTTATTGCCCCGAGGGTGTGCGCAGCCCGTGCCAGGCGTCGCGCACCTGATGGTAGTGAACTTCCGGCAGATAATCTGGCGTGTTCAGCCCAAGCGTCTTTACGTCCAGCCGGCCGATCGCGCTGAGCAACGAATAGGATGCGATGACCCGGTCACGCTGCGCACCGATCAGGCGGGCTTTGGCCTGCACAAGATCCTGCTGTGCGTTCAACACATCGACAGTCGTGCGCTGACCGCCCTGGGCTTCGCGCTGTACGCCCTGCAGTGCAACGCCAGCAGCGCGCACTTCGGCTTCAGCGGCACTCACCGCGGTCTTTGCGCCTTCGTTTGACACCCATGCACCGACGACTGCGGTGCGGGCCTGGTTGCGGACCTGCTCGAGCACCAGGCGGCTGACCGACGAGAGTTCTTTGGCCTGGCGCGTCTGTGCAGCACCGAGGCCGCCGTCATAGATCGGTGCAGTCAACTGGCCGACAATAGAAGCCTGGTCGGTGCCAAAAGTGCCAAGCGTCGGATCCGATTGGCTGGATTTGCTGGCGCTGCCCTGCAGCGTAAGCGTGGGCAACAGGCTGCTCTCGGCCACCTTGATCGTCGTGGTTGCCACGTCGACATCGTAGCCGGCAGCCAGCACTGCGGGATGCGCCTTGAAGGCCTGGTTGACCGCATCGTCCTTGTTGCGCGGGAGCAACCGATCCATCGGTTCGGCCGGGCTTAGCCGCGAGGGTGACGTGCCGATGACCTGCGCATAGGTCGCCTGGCTGATGGCAAGATTGACCTCGGCAGCGTTCAGGTCGGCCTGACCGCGGGCGAGTCGAGCCTCGGCTTGAGACGTATCGGTGGGGGTAACGTCGCCGGCATTGAGCCGCTTCTGGGCAATCCCGAGGGTCTCGCGGAGCGAAGTCACGTTGGCGCGCTGGGCTTCGACCAGCGATTGGTTGGCGAGAACATTGGTATAGGCAACGACAGCGTCGAGCAGCACCCCCTGGCCGACATTCCGCAGCGCTTCCCGGCCGGACTGCACCTGCAATTCCGCGACGCGGACGCTGTTGGCTGTCTTGTTTCCGTTATAAAGCGTCTGGGTGACGGTGACGCCGATGGTCCATGGCTTCAACGTCGCGCCCTGGATGGTGTTGTCCACCAGCAGGTTGCGGACGGCCTGAAGGCCATAGCTCAGTGTGGCTGCAACCTGCGGCCGGTAGCCGGCCAGCGCCTGCGGGACGTTCTCATCGGTCGCGCGCTGGCGAGCCCGTTCGCCGTTCAGCTGCGGATTGGATTGATAGGCCTTGGCAAGCGCTTCCGAGACAGTTTCGGCACGCGCATCGACCGCGGCGAAAATGCCATAGCCGGTGAGGCTCAGGGCCATGCCTGTCCGGAGCGCGCGTCTTGCGACGAGGCCAAATATGCCGTGATGACGAACCATGTTATCCCAAAGCAGTCTTCGGACGTCCGCCCCCGCTGACGCCCACGTATGTTTAGAGGGCGTTGCCTTTGCAGGCAAACCATCCGGTGAAGAACCTCCGAGCTTTTGCGCTTTCCCCACAGGGCATTTGGCTGCCCCGATTTGCTTGATTGATCAGGACCATAGGGCGGATGAGCTGCTCCGTGAATGCGGCGAATAAACCCGGCTTCACACGGCCGCGTGTGTTGCATGTCGGGCACATTTCTGAATAACCGTGCGCAATGGTAACTCTGCGCCGGCCTCGCTGCGCGATTGCGTTGAGGAGCAGCCGATCTTGTCCCATCCGGAATGCCCATGCCCAAGATCTTCACCGATGCCGACATCATCGCGGACGACATCATTCGCGATGTGGGGTCCACGCTCGTGGTGGGATTGCCGCTGGGACTTGGCAAGGCAAACCACATCATCAATGCGCTCTATCAGCGCGCGCTGGCCGATCGCAGCATCCAGCTGACTTTCTTCTCCGCGCTGACCTTGGAGAAGCCGAAGCCGTCCAGCGAGCTGGAGAAACGCTTCATCAATCCGGCGATAGAGCGTTTGTTCGGTGGCTATCCTGACCTGGCCTATGCAACGGCGCTTCACAAAGGCGAGCTTCCGCCGAACATTCAGGTCAACGAATTCTTCTTCCTTGCAGGAAAGTGGCTGCGGGTCGCCGATGCACAGCAGCACTATATTTCAGCGAACTACACCCATGCGGCGTCCTATCTGCTGACGCGTGGCCTTAACGTGATCACGCAATTGGTGTCGAAACGCGTCGTTGACGGGGCCGCGCGCTATAGCCTGAGCTGCAATACCGACACCACGCTGGACCTCTTGCGCGCGCGCAATGAGGGTCGCGTTTCGTTCAGGCTGATCGGTCAGGTCAATTCGGAACTGCCATTCATGCCGGGGCAGGGCGATCTCGCAGGTGATGAGTTTCACGCGGTGCTTGACAGTCCGGACACCGAATTTCCGCTGTTCGCACCACCGTCAGAACCCGTCAACGACACCAAATATGCGATCGGCTTGCACGCTGCGGGCCTGGTGCGTGACGGAGGCACGTTGCAGATCGGCATCGGGCAAGTCGCCGATGCGCTGGCGCAGGGGCTGATCATTCGTCAGCGCGACAATGCGGCGTTCCGCAATCTATTGCAGCGCCTTTCTCCTGACGCGCCTCCGAAGGAAGTCACAGCGTTTGAACACGGCCTCTATGGCGTCAGTGAAATGCTGTTCGAAGCGTTTCTCGGTCTGATGGAAGCCGGCATTCTCAAGCGCGAGGTGGATGGCACCATCGTGCATGGCGCATTCTTTCTGGGGCCGAAGGCACTCTATCAGGCGCTGCGCGACATGGCGCCGGAACGTTTGGCAAAAATCCAGATGATGCCAGTGTCGTTCACCAATGAGCTCTACGGCGATGAAGAGGGCAAGCGCCGTGCGCGTGTCGATGCACGCTTCGTTAACAACACGATGATGGCGACGCTGATGGGAGCCGCGATCTCTGACGGTCTCGAGACCGGGCAGGTCGTGAGTGGTGTCGGCGGGCAGTATAATTTCGTGTCACAGGCCTTCGCTCTGGAAGGCGCGCGCTCGATCCTGACTCTCGAAGCGACGCGTGCCGGCAAAAAGCCAATCTCCAATATTCGCTGGAGTTATGGTCACACCACGATCCCGCGACATCTGCGCGACATCATTGTGACGGAGTATGGTGTCGCCGATCTGCGCGGAAAATCCGATGCGGATGTGATTGCGGCAATGCTGCAGGTGTCCGACTCGCGCTTTCAGCCGGAGCTGATGAAGCAGGCCAAGGATGCGGGAAAGCTCTCCAAGAGCTATGACATTCCTGCAGCATATCGCGACAACGTGCCCGAGCGGATCTCTGCTGCCCTCAAGCCGGCGCGGGACGCTGGTCTTTTGCCCATGTTCCCGTTTGGCAGTGACTTCACCGCCGTCGAGCAGCGCCTGATCCCTGCATTGCAGATTCTGAGCGCCGCATCGGCGTCGCCGCAAAAGGTCGCCGGGTTGTTCTGGCAGGGCATGACGCACACAGCCAGCGCATCCGATGAAGCGGCGCTTGCGCGGCTCGGGCTCGATCGTCCGGCGTCATGGGCCGAACGAGCCTATCGTGTGCTGGTATCCGCCGCGCTCGCGCGCAGCGACCCGGCCTAGCGGTTCTTGTTGACGGGCTTCCGCTTCTCGATGAATGCGGCCATGCCTTCGGAGCGATCCTCCAGCGCAAAGGTCGCATGAAACAGATCGCGCTCGACCTTGAGGCCCTCGGTGAGCGGCGTCTCGAAGGCGCGGTTGACGGCGTTCTTCGCCATCGTCGCCACCGGGCGCGACATGGCCGCGATCTTTTCCGCCATGGCGATGGCTTCTTCCATCAGCTTGTCGGCCGGGACAATGCGGCTGACGAGACCGGAGCGCTCGGCTTCCGCCGCATCCATCATCCGGCCTGTGAGGCAGAGGTCCATCGCCTTCGATTTGCCGATGGCGCGGGTGAGGCGCTGGGTGCCGCCGATGCCGGGAATGGTGCCGAGCGTGATTTCCGGCTGGCCGAACTTCGCGGTGTCGGCAGCGATCATGATATCGCACATCATTGCGAGCTCGCAGCCACCGCCGAGAGCGTAGCCGCTGACTGCAGCAATGGTCGGCTTGGTGCAGGTGGCCACGCGGTCGCCGCCGATCGCAGTGAAATCACTGGAGAACATGTCGATGAAGCTCTTTGGCTGCATCTCCTTGATATCGGCTCCGGCGGCAAATGCCTTCTCGCTACCGGTCACGATGATGCAGCCCACAGTGGCGTCAGCTTCGAGCTCGTCGATGGCGATTTTGATTTCGCCGAACACGCCGAAAGAGAGCGCATTGAGCATCTTCGGGCGGTTCAGCGTGATGATGCCGACCGCGCCCTTTCGCTCAACGATGAGGTGTTCGTAGCTGCTCATGTTCCATCCCGCGGATTTTGCTGAAGCCGCCAGGATCGGCGACCCCCAGCAATTTGCCCGCTCGGGGGACGGGGTTCAAGCCATAAACATGCGGGCCGCGGAGGCCATAGTCAGCAGGCCGCCGAAGGCGATGAAGATCTTGCCGACGAGGGAGGTTTTGTCCCAGGTCGTGCTGTCCGCGCTGGTGACTTCCTGTGCTGGCGCATCGATGGTGGCCTTCGCGAGCGTCAGCGGTGGCTTGTCTTCGCTGATGGCACGATCCAGGTCGTTGAGCTGGTCAGCGGCAACGAGCTGCGCATTGCTGGCGCCGGAATCCGGCGTGGTCGTTGCGGGCTGTTCCTGCTGGCCGCTGATTTGGCCAAGCGTACTGCCGGCCTGCGATGTCATGTTGTAGGTGTTGGTCGCTGTCGTCTCGGAGGGCCACTGCGCATTGGCATTGGCGACCGATGTCGAAATTGCTGCGTCGCCGTGTTCCGGCTTGGCGTCGTCCGCCTTGGCGGTGTCCTCCTCAGTCGGCTTTTTTGACCCCCTGGTTGCCTGCCGGTCGGATTTGCGCGATTTCGCTTCGGTCTTCCTGGCCCGGTGCTTGGTGGCCTTCGCGGGCTCTGCAGACGTGTCTGTGGCGCTGCCGACCGTTGCGGCTGGCGCGGCAGCCTGGGCGTCGTTTTCGGTCGCATGAAGTGGCACCGACGTGCAGATCCACAATCCGGCTGCGATGGCCAATGCCGCGCGCCCGCTGGTTCTGATGTTCATGGAAATCTCCCCGAAAATACCGGCCCCCAATGGCCGCAAAGGAGACTGCGCAGGTGTTCACAGCGGGGCAAAAAAAGGGAATCTTCGGACGAGTTCGGCAAAAACGGGGCATGGACGTCGCCGCAGTCATCGTCTGCACGGGCGTCAGGAAAAATCCGCCTTTGAAATCAAGGCGACGGATGTCACTCTGACGGTTCGATGCTATGAGCCGGATAGCTTTGAAGTCCCTGGCTCGAAATTGGGGACGTGGATTGGGGCGCAGGCGAGGCTTCACGGTTCCGTGATTTTCCTTTCAGCTGGCGTAACAAACTGAAGTATCCGCCGAATTGGCTTTAGGAGCGCGCGTGCGCGGACGTGACGACGAATGGACCGATCTGATGCGGTCGGCCAATGCAGGGGATAGCGCTGCTTATCATCGCCTGCTGAAATCGGTTACGCCCGTGCTGCGCGCCGGAGCGCGGCGGGGCCTGTCACGGGCAGGCCAGCCGCCCGATCAGGCCGAGGATATCGTGCAGGACATTTTGCTGGCGGTCCATTTGAAGCGGCAGACCTGGGATGCGGACGCACCGTTCGCGCCGTGGCTGTTTGCGATCGCCCGCAACAAGCTGATCGACGCGCTGCGTCGGCGCGGGCGTCGGATCTTCGTCAATATCGACGATTTTGCGGAGACGATTCCGAGCGAGCCACCGGCTGAAACATTACCGACCGTCGAGATTTCCAACCATCTCGCCGATCTTCCCCCGCGGCAGCGCGACGTGTTGCAATCGATCGCGGTAGAGAGTGCATCCATCAAGACCACGGCGTCGAAATTGTCGATGACCGAAGGCGCCGTGCGCGTGGCGTTGCATCGTGGGCTTGCGAGCCTCGCAGCCAAGCTGCGAAAGGACTGACCATGGATACCGATCGCCTGATTCAAACGCTGGCTGCCGATAATGATCATCGTGCTCGTCCCGCCAGCACCCAGCTTGCGATGGCCTTGCTGGTCGCGCTGCCGGTGGCGGCGGCGATGCTGCTGGTAACGCTCGGCATCCGTCCGGATTTCATGTCGGCAATGCGAAATCCGTTTTTCGATACCAAGTTTGCCGTCACATTAGCACTCGCCATTCCGGCGATCGTTATCAGTGTTCATCTGTCGCGACCGGAGGCGGCGCTTGGTCGCTGGATCTGGCTGCTGCTGCTGTCACCTTTCATTTTGGTGGCTGCGATCATCGCGGAGATGATGGTCCCGCAGCGCATGCCGATGATGATGCGGATGATAGGCAAGAATTCGATGGTCTGCATGTTGGCGGTGCCGGCGCTGTCTTTGCCCATTCTTGCAGGCTCGCTGCTGGCGTTACGTCAGGGTGCACCGTCGCGCCCGGCTTTGGCAGGTGCGTTCGCTGGATTGATGTCGGCCGGATTGGCTGCGACGCTTTATGCCGCGCATTGCACCGACGACTCGCCATTGTTTGTGGCGACCTGGTACACGCTCGCTACGCTATTGGTGACCGCGCTCGGTGCAGCCATCGGTTCAAAAGTGCTGCGCTATTGATCCGCGTATAGGCTGCGCGCTTTCCGGGAAGAATGATCTTCATCAAGCCGACGCCATAGCCGCTGGACGGCAAGCGGGTGCGGGTTCGTGCGCCAAACCGATCGGCAGAGGCGGCTGGTGTCGATATGCAGGCTGCGATAGGCGCAGGACAGGCCATTGTCGTTGCCGTGGCGCCACATCCCGCCGATGTTAGATCCCTTCTCGTAGATGTCGAAATTGAGCCCCTTGTCGTGCAGGGCCTTGGCGACGGCAATGCCGGACGAACCGGCGCCAATGATGCAGATGTCGGCTCCAGGCCCGGTCACGCAGCAGATTTCTTGGCGAGGTGCTGGCGATACTGGTTCACGATGTCCTCGAAACTCTTGTCGGCGACGACGCCGACGGACGGCGCGCGAGTAGAAATGAAGCCTTTCGGCCAGCTATCGACGATCTTCTTCAGATCCGGGTCAAGGGCATAAGTCACGTTCGGCGTGGTGTTTGTGACACGTGCGATCGATTCAACGATGTCTTCCATGCTGATCGTCAGGGCAGGCTGATTGAGCACACGTTTGCCGCGCAGCTTGACCGGGTCCGCATTGTGAAGCGTGATCAAATTCTGCGCAACGGTCCCCACCGAGACGACCGGCACTTTCGTGTCAGCGCGCAATGGGCAAATCGACGGCTTTCCGGCGACGCCATCGCGAACGATGCCCGCGATACGGTCCGATACCGATTGGGTCGGTGGCCCCGGATGCACCAGTACGATCGGCAGGCGCAAGGCACGTGCATCGACCATTCCGTGGCGCGTGGCGTCCGACAGCATCAATTCAGCGATGGCCTTGTGCGTGCCGTAGGAGGTCTGCGGGCGCTGCAAGTGGTCGTCATCGACATTGTCCGGCAACAATCCGCCGAACACCGCGATTGAGCTTGGAAAGATCAGGCGGGGCGGGGCATCCTTTGCGCCGACGGCATCGATCAATTCCGCGAGAGCCGAGACATTCACGGCGAGCGCGCGCGCCGGGTCCTGTTCTGCGGCGCTGGTCAGCACAGCCGCCAGATGGAACACGCTATGGGGCTTCCACGCCGCGACCTGCTTCAGCGTATCGGGGGCGTCGATGCCGGCTTGCAAGTGCCTCACACGTGGGTCGGATGTTGGCGGCAAATGTGTATCGAGAAGGAAGAGCTCCTCGATTGTCTCGCCTGTGCCCTCAGCATTGGTGAGCGCGCCTGCCTGAAGAAGCGCAGAAGTGAGCGTCCTGCCGATGAAGCCACCGGCGCCTGTGATCAAGACCCGCATGAATTCCGCCCTGCTTGATGCCAACCCATTCCAGCGTTGTTCGCCGTGATTGAGGCATCACTATCAGCGCATTCCCCGGCAAGTCGATGCCTGCTGATGGAATGGCAGATCAGCGCAATTGGCGTTGCGGCCCTCGATCGCAATGGCCAGACTGTGGCTACCCGTGTGAAAACACGCCGACTGACAAACCTCAGGCGGCAGGTGCTTCCGATGTCGCCTGCTGCATGCGGTGGAAGCGCAGGACCTGTTGCGCCGCGGAGATACGGAGGCGCTCATAAGTCTCGCGGTCGGTCGTGCTGTCAGACAGTTGCGCTCCTGCGAGTTGCTCGCGCATGTTGATGATGGTCTTGACGGTCTTCCATGCGAAATTCGCGACCTTGCACAGAATGAAAATGCCCTCGCTGCGGGATTCGATCATCATGGTTTCCGCGACCGAGACCGGCACATTGGCCAGGCACGCGAGCGCGGCGTTAGCCTCGTCGAACTTGCCGGCTTCGGCGAATTTCGCCACTTCGTTTTCATCCAGCCGACCGTCTTCAAACAGCGAGCGCACGAGACCATGGGCAATGATGGTCTGCTGACTGATGCCGGCAGGTGCGGAGCGCACCCGCCGGGCGACCTGCTGGACCACCAGCGATATGTCGGCCGCATGGTGTGCGTGGGCGGCTTCCAGCTTCGCCCGGACCGAGGCCGACGCCTTGGCGACGAGCTTCAGATAGTGGTGGCGCGGAATGGAGGGGCGCAGGCCAACGCATGTGGCAATCGTATCGTTGCCGTCAGAGCGGGAGAGGAGAGTATTGTAACCGCGCTCCGAAATGTCGGCGCCGCGATTGTTAACGGTGCTGGTGACGACGGCGTCGTTGCCGCGTTCGACGAGAACATCCGTCAGCGCGCCGCTCAGGACCTTACGCGTCGAAATCGCCAGGAGATGGTCCTGGCTCTTGGTGCGTGCATTTTCGATCAGCGCTTGGTCATCGAGCTGCTCCGATTGGGAGAGCACGGGGGAGGCGACCTCGATCAAATCGTCGAATGCGAGGGTCCGGACGATCCGGGGCGGTGCGACAGGGATGGGTGCCAGTCGTTCGGCCAAAAGGGCCCTTGCTGACGCTTCCATATGCGTCAGCAGGCAATCGAAAACGTCGTCGAATACTGCGATCTGCGCGTCCGAGTAATCCACGGCGTTGTTGACGAACAAGTCCGTGACACGGCGCAGCGTTTCCACGCGCCGCGCGACCGTCCCGTGGGCCAGTGCGGCGTCAAGCTCGTCGAGTAAATTTGCCGAGAACGGCGACTTTGAAGCCATAAATAAAATCCCGCAATTCCAATCGTGCCCCGCTGCCAATGTGCTGCAGTTGGGGTAGTCTAATTTGCTCAGGCACCTGCAATTCGGTTTCGTCCACGCTCCTTGGCAATATAAAGCGCGCTGTCGGCACGTGCGAGCAAGGTGTCGGGTGTGTCGTTTGGACCCAATGTCGCAACGCCGCCCGAAATCGTCACGGTCAAGCCGTCGGAAAATGCACTCCAGTCCAGTGCTTCGACAATCCCCCGCAAACGGTCGAGCATATGCACGGCCTTGTCATGCGGCGTGTCCGGCAGCACCAGCAGGAATTCCTCGCCGCCATAGCGGCCGAATTTATCGATGCTGCGGATATTGGCGAAGATGGTGATGGCGAAGGTCCGCAGCACTTCGTCGCCGGTCGGATGCCCGAAATTGTCGTTGATCCGCTTAAACCAGTCGAGATCGATCAGCGCGGCCGTGCAGGGCGTGTTGCTGCGCCGTGCGCGAATGATTTCGTCGTCGAGCTGCCGCATGATGCAGCGGCGATTGAGCGATCCCGTCAGTTCGTCGAGCTCTGCGAGTTCTTCGATGCGCTTGTAGGCAGCCTCAAGTTCAACGCGGCGCCGAAACAGCGCATCGCGCAGCGAGCTGGAGAAAATGCCAATAAACATGCTGCGTGCGATGGTCATCGAGAATGTCAGCAAGGTGCCCAAGCGCTCGATCGAGTTGCCGGAGGGCAACGTCAGGGGTAGGTCGACGAAAAAATAGAGCAGTGCGAGGCCACCGGTTATGACGGTCCAGGCGCAGACACCTTCACGGGGCGAGGTGCGCAGGGCGATGACATTGGCCACAAGAAAGAGCGCACAGAGAAAAACCACGGCGACATTGGGCGCTGCATAAACGAAGGTCAGCTGAAGTGCGTAAGTGACAGCCGTGTAGGGCGCTGTGAAGAAGTGATCGCGCCAGCCGTCCGTCAGGCCGCTTTCGGAGATCGCGAGGAAGATCAGTACAGAGGCAAAAGCGCAGCCGGCATAGGCTGCGACGATGATGCCCTCGATCGTGCCCGCGAGGAGGAACACGAGAAGCAACGCGATGTTGACGGTGTGACTGGCAGCCGCCAATGCGAGCATTTGACGTCGACGCCTCAGACGGCGCGCCAGAATATCTGCCGGCAGCTCTCCGTCGACGGCTTCGAAGTCGCCGTTGACTGGATTGAAGGCTGATAAAGCGGCTGCGGTCATTGAGCCTATCGATGGGTTTTACTGACGGAACTCTAGTGCTCAAAGCCTTTAGGTTTGGTATCTATTGCCACCAGCCAAATCTGGTAATCAGCTACTTTATTCGCTGGTCTCGGCGACAAAATGTTAACGGATCGAGTGCTGCGGGAATACCAGAGGATAACAAGCGTAGCTTTGTTATTTAAGTAAAAATGCCCGGGCCGATGAACGAGCTCGGGCGAGTTCACTTGATGTGGCGGACAGGCCGCCAAGACAAGTTACGGTATCCATTTACGAGGGTTTCGGGATGTGGCTGAAAAATGCCGGTTCCGCAGCCTCAAGGCTGTTCCGGAAGCCACGACTTGGTAAGGTTGCCACGTGAATCGCTGGTGTCCGGGTCGGAAATCCCTCAGCATTATGCTACCTGTCACCCGGTCCGCTCGATAAAAGGGCGGGCCAAAGCCCTTTCGGTGCGGTCAAAGCAGCCATAACCGGTATATTCCGGCCCATTCGAGAAGATTTTGCCTTGTTAATCGAACCTCTTACATCCTCATTCAGACCAACATTGCGAGACGGGCATTGAGCGTGACACAGGCGGCATCGGATGAGGTTCTGATCGCCCGGATTGCGCAGGGCGACCGTCTTGCGATGCAGGTGCTTTACGGCAGGCATCATGTCCGGGTGTTTCGCTTCGGCCTTCGGTTGGTGCGGAACGAACAGATTGCTGAAGATCTTATCAGCGAAGTGTTCCTGGATGTGTGGCGGCAGGCCGGCAAATTCGAGGGTCGCTCAGCGGTCTCGACCTGGCTCCTGGCGATTACGAGGTTCAAGGCGCTGTCCGCGCTGCGCAAGCGCAAGGATGCTGAACTGGACGACGAGACGGCCAACGCGATCGAGGATACGTCCGATAATCCCGAAGTGTCGGTTCAGAAAAAGGATACCGGTGACGCGTTGCGGAAGTGCCTGACGTCCCTTTCGCCCGAGCATCGGGAAATCGTCGATCTCGTCTACTACCACGAGAAGTCCGTGGAAGAAGTGGCCGAGATCGTCGGAATTCCCGAGAACACCGTCAAGACGCGCCTGTTTTACGCGCGCAAGAAATTAGCCGATCTGCTCAAGGCAGCCGGCATTGAACGAGGCTGGCCATGATGGCGATGAGCAACAAGGTGCCGACCCAGGAGCCGGGCGAGATCGAGGCGTTGCTGCCTTGGCACGCCGCAGGCACGCTCAACGCGCGTGATGCTCGCCGCGTCGATGAGGCGCTCGCCAATGACCCTGAATTGGCGAAGCAATATGCCGTGATCCAGGAAGAATATGCCGAGACCATTGGTCTCAACGAGAGCCTCGGTGCGCCGTCCTCGCGGGCGATGCAGAAGCTGTTTGCTGCGATCGACGCCGAGCCGGCGCGCAGCGGGGCGACCTCGCTTGGTCTGTCGGCGCAGATTTCCGGATTTTTCGCATCGCTGTCGCCGCGGACGCTGGCGGCTTCCGCCGCCGTCGGCGCGCTTGCTATCATGCTGCAGGCCGGCGTGATTGGCACCGTGTTGATGCAGCGTGATACGCGTACATTCCAGACCGCGTCCTATGAAACCGCGCCGTCGCCAGCGAGTGTACCGACCACCGTCACCCGGTCGCTCGCGCCGGCGCCGGCGTCGACAGAAGCCCCCACGCGCCTGTTCGTCCGTTTTGCGCCGACCGCGCGGGTGTCCGACATCACCGCGTTGCTCGACAGCTATCAGGGCACGATCGTCGATAGCGGCAAGGACGGACTGTTCCGGCTTCAGTTCGGCAATCGCGCCATGACCAAGGACCAGATCGCTGGTCTGGTTCGTCGGCTTGAGAACGAGAAGATCGTCAGCATGGCGGTTCAGGCGCAGTAGCGCCGTCGGTTGATCCGATCCGCATTGCGCGTGCGAGGCCTGTTCCATGAGACATGATCGTGGCGCCTCTAGGCCAATGATGAAATGCACGGCCATTGTGCTCTCGCTCGCCGTGGCGTGGCCGTTCGCTCTTTCGGGCGCCGGCGCGCAGAGCATGATGCGTTCGCCGAACCTCAATATCGGCTCGCGTATTCCCACGATCACGCCCAGCACGACGCCACGGATCAATCCGAATGTCGCTGCCGGGGCGGGCCGTATGGCCGGGCGTGGGCCGTCGATCGCGGGCCGCGGGCCGGCAGCTATTCGGGTCGGTAACACCGGTATCGGTGCGCGTGGGCCGACAATCGGTACGACAGCCAGTCGGACACCGCCTGCACCCACACGGCCAGGGCGCACACCGCCAGCGAAGATTGTCGCCGTGCTGCCGGCCATTCCCTATGTGCGTTATTCGCCGAACACATATCCCAGTTGCGCCTATGCCAATCGCGCGGCATCCGGCGAATGCAACGAGAAGCCGTTCGTTGCTAATCTCGGCGGTGGCGGCCCGACACCGCGCAGTCAGAATGCCGGTGGAGGATCGCGCAGCAATGGCCCGCAGGCGGGCTTGAACGCGCGTTATGTCCCCCGGCAGATCGTCGCCGAACTCGACGACGCGCTGACGCCCGATCAGGCTTCTGCGCTGGCGCAGCGGTTGCGCCTGGAGCGTCTGTCGTCGCAGGATTTTCCGCTGATCGGTGCGACAATCAACCTGTTCCGGATCACCGACAACCGTTCGGTCGAGACTGTCGAGACCCAGATGCGGGCCGAGGCTGGCGTGCGCGCCGTGCAGCCCAACTACCGTTATTTACTGCAGGATCAGGTGACGACACCGGTGCCGGACGAGGGCGATCCCGCGCAATATGCGCTGGCAAAACTACGTCTGCCCGAGGCGCACAAACTGTCGGCCGGTGCCAATGTCACGGTTGCTGTCATCGACTCCGGCATCGATGTCGCCCATCCCGAACTTGCTGACGCCATCGTCGGATCTTTCGATGCGCTTGGCAGCAAGGAGGGCGCGCATGTGCACGGCACCGGCATTGCGGGCGCGATCGTGTCGCATGGGCGGCTGAGGGGAAGCGCGCCGCGCGCGCGCATTCTTGCCATTCGCGCCTTTGGCGTATCGCAGAGCGGTGCCGAGAGTTCGTCCTTCGTGATCCTCAAGGGCATCAATCACGCCGCAATGAATGGCGCACAGGTCATCAATATGAGCTTCGCCGGTCCGCAGGATCCGCTGATCGAACGCGGTATTGCAGCGTCAGCCAGCAAGGGCATCGTGATGGTCGCAGCGTCAGGCAATGCCGGGCCGAAATCGCCGCCGCTTTATCCTGCGGCCAGCCCGAGCGTGATCGCCGTCAGCGCCACCGATGCCTATGACAGGCTGTTCGCCGCGTCGAACCGTGGCAGCCACATCGCAGTGGCTGCGCCGGGCGTCGATATCTTCCTGCCCGCGCCGGACAACAAATATCAGATGACATCCGGCACCTCGTTCTCTGCCGCTTACGTCAGCGGGCTCGCCGCATTGATGATCGAGCGCCATCCGCAACTGCGGCCGGACGAGATCCGCAGCATCTTGATGACAACCGCGCGTGATCTTGGCGCGCCCGGGCGTGACGACCTGTTCGGCGCCGGAGTGGCCGATGCCTATAGCGCGGTGTCGGCAGTGCAGGGGACTTCGCCGCCGGTGGCGACGGCGCCCGCGACGGTGACGCCCGTTGCCGTTACCGCGCCCGCACCGACCACGCGGGCCGTCGAGGCGTCGTCGCCGTCGATGGCATCAGGCCCGCAAAAATAATCGATCCATCGTTGAACGTCTGGCCGGGTGTCCCGGACATATGAATGCGGGAGCGGCATTCCCTCCCCAACGAGGCCATATCCGGCGCGTGCGCCCAAACATCTGCGCCCGGTATAGCTTGACCCGTCCGGTTGTCCCCCCGGACGGGTCTTTCGTTTTTGTTAACCAAAAATTTTAACCTTCAGGTCATAGGTTACCGGTGCATGGCCCGGCATCGAGCAAGGCTCAAGCAAGGCTTGACTGCAATACCTGAGGTTTAACGGGGCTTTCTCACGTGTTTCCAACGCAACTGTCCAAGTTCGGCCACATTGCGCTGGACCCCGGGAACTTTTCCACAGAAACTCTCCAAGTATTGGTGAGTGATTCGTTTGTTGCTTTGCGTCCGTTTTTTCTCTTGCGGACATTTCCATGTCACTTCACCTGAACTTTCCTTACCCGCATGCCGGCATTGGTCGGCCATTGGCCCAGCGCTGGTGCGATCTTGCCGAGAGTCGGCTGGATTACCTGACAGAACTGTTCGAGAGCGGGCGGTGGCGCCGCTTTCACAGCGAAGCCGAGTTTCTCGACAATATTCAGGAAGCCAAGGAAGCGGTTGAACGCTGGCGGCTGATGGTCGAGGCCGAGACCGCCGCCGTGAAGCGCGTGCTGTCCCCGGAAGGGGTGATCTACCGGGCGCCGCGCGCTCCTGAACCATCACGGCCTGCTGCTGTCGCTGCGCCCGTGGCCGCGCCATTGCAGCCCGACGTCGCGCCGGTGGCTGAAGCGGCTTCGCCCGACCTGATCCCGATCGAAACCCTGTTGCGGCAGGCTCCGCCACGCGCAGCGACGGTGACGCCAGCAGATCTGGATTGGCAGAAAGCGCTCGATCCACTGGTGATAAGCGCGCGCTATCCGATGCTGCGGACCGCGCTTTAGCGCACCGTGTTGCCGGACACCGCAACCTGCTGATAGCGCTGTGCGCCATCGGCGGTGAGGTCCGGCGTCACCGGCCTTGCATGATCGAGGCCGACCACTGCGCCGCGCGGCGCGCCTGAAATCATGTTGTTGCTCACCAGGGCCGTGCCGGCACCCGGTACGACCGACACGCCGATGCCGATAAAGCTGTTGCGCACGACGTTGCCGGTGATGGCGACATCGCGCAGATACTTGCCCCAGCCTGCGATCATGCCGAAGGACGGCGCGTTCTCGACGACATTGCCGGTCACACTTGCGTCCGCCTCGATATAGATGCCGATGCCGGCATCGTCGTCGGGCGCCGTGCCGATCGGGCGCTTCGGGATCAGGTTGCGGATGATGTTGCCCTGAACGACCGCGATGCGGCCGCCCTCGTTGAAATTACAGACGGAGACGCCGAGCGCCGCACCATCGACGGTGTTGTTGGCGATGACCGCAGCCTCGAAAGCGAATTCCGAATACAGCGCGACCTCGCGCACGCTCGAGACGCTGTTGCCGGTGATGTGGATGTTCGATGCCGAATTGCCGCGTATGGCCGAGTAATCACAATTGCGGATGCGATTGCCGGACACGATGACATTGCCGGCGCGGAATGCATTGATGGCATTGCCATACTGACCGGAGCCGCCGGGACCGGCCTTGATGTCCTCGATACGGTTGTCGATCACTTGCGTGCCGTCATCGCCGATGGCGGTGCGCAGGATCTCGATGCCGTTGCTGCTGGTGCCGGCGATGGTGTTCTGCGCGACGATCAACCCCTGCGCATCGAATGAGACGATCGCCGTGGTGGCGATGTTGGTGAGTGTATTGCCGGTGATCGCCCCCGCCGTGTTGTCCAGCCAGATGCCCGCGCCGCCGCTATTGGTGATGGTGCAATCGCTGATGCGGAGTTCGCGCGCCTGCACCATGTGCAGCAGCCCGCGTCGCGGCGGCAGTTTGGCGAAGTTGCCGTCAAGCGTGAGGCCGCTGAGGCTGACATAGTCCGCGCCTTCGCCCGACAGCAGCGATGTGCCGCCGCTGAAGGTGAGTGTCGTTGCACCGCGCAGGCCGATGATGTGCGAGCCGCGCGCCAGCTTGAGCATGCCGGTGCGATAGGTGCCGGGTGGCAATGCGAGCGGGGCCTGCGCGCGTGCCGCCTCGTCGATGGCGCGTTGCAATGTGCGGGTCTGGTCGTCCTGGCTGTTGGGGCGCACGCCATATTGCGTGGCGTCGCGCCCGAGCGTCGAGGTGAGCGGGGCGGCGCGTGCCGCGTCACTCGATACGGCAAATGCGCCGGCGGCGAGACCCGCGCCGGACGCAGTCAGCAGATGGCGGCGATGCACGTCCATGACTCAATATCCCGGTGGATGTCCGCTGATGACGTAACGCAAGATGATGCGCGTTGCGTTGCCAGGCGAGAGCGGCCGCGATGAATGTGCAGGGTAGGGTTAATGATGCTCTGCGTGCGCTGCCCGCGTATGAAGCGAGAGCAAGAGGACATCGCTGCGCGCATTGCTCGGGCTTCACATGTCAAACAGCCAAGCTCTCGCATTCTCGCGGCGCTTGCGCGTCCGAGTTTTGCGCATTCCTTCCCGCCCTCTTGCGAGAGGGCGTGCGGAACGCCGGGTGCCCGATGCACCCTTGGGCCTGATGCCGATGCGGTCGTCCGCAAGGGTATGCATCAGGACTTTCGGAAGCACGGGCCAGTGCCCGACGTTCCGCCTGCGGTGTTTTATCGGCTTGCTGAATGCTTGCCCAGATGACCGATCAAGGTCACCCTTGTTTGGCCCTGCGCGACAGGGCCGGGGGAGCACAAGCTCTCGGGGAGCGTGTTCAGTAGCCTCGCGCTATCGTCCCTTCAGCGCGAGCTGGAAATCCTTCTCGGCCTGGGCGTCGCGCTCGTTCTTTTCCGGGCATTCACCCGGTTCGGCCTGGCACGGGCGGATTTCGTAATCATTGTCGAGTATGCGACGCGGAGTCGGCTTGGAGTCCTTGGCTTCGACATCGGTGACAAGGCCGCTCTCGGCGGCGAGTTTCCATACGTCAGCTTCGGTGGGGTAGGATTTGCTCAGCTTCGCGTCGTCACAGAACAGTGCATAGGGCATCGGATTGCTCCGGTAAAAATTGATAACGTTCATGGCGGCGTCGGGTTCGCCCCGACGTATTCCCAGACATTTCAAAATTGCGCGACAGCCATCCGGCGACGTCGCGGGGGCGTTCAGCTCACCATCTTGTGAGGCTTGAACAGCCGGCCCTTTTCCGCCACCAGCACCACCGCGAATGCAGTGAGGGTGCAAAGGAAGAGGCCGGTCGCGAACGGCAACAATGTGCCGTCATAGTGTTGGCCGATGACCGTACCGATGGCGATACCCAGCAGCGTGGTCAGCGTACCGTAGAGCGAGGAAGCGGTGCCGGCGATGTGGCCCTGCGGCTCCATCGCCAGTGCGGTGAAATTCGAGAACATCAGGCCAAAGGCGAACATCATCAGCATCGACAGCGCGATGAACAGCCAGAGCGGCACGAAGCCCAGCGCCACGGCGAGCAACATCGCCGCGCCAACACTGACGAAGCCGAGCAGGGCGCCGTGGGAGAGTGAGCGCATGCCGAAGCGATGGACGACGCGCGAATTGAAGAAGCTGGCCGCAGCGACGCCGAAAGCGATGGAGGCGAATGCGAGCGGGAAATACGGCCCGAGATGGAAGATCTCCGTGAACACCTGCTGCGAGGTGAATACGAAGGCGAACAGCGCGCCCTGTAGGATGCCGGCTGCGAGACCGTAACCGATCGTCTGCCGATGGCTGACGGTCTGCCGATAGGCATGGAGCACGTCACGAATGGCGAGCGAGCGGCGTTTGGCGACCGGCAGCGTCTCCGGCATGCGCCAGGCGCTCCAGGCCAGCGTCAGCAGGCCGTACAGCATCAGCACGCCGAAGATGCCGCGCCATTCCGTCAGGACCATCAGGGCCTGGCCGAAAGACGGGGCGATGACCGGCACGGAAATGAACACCATGATGGCGAGCGACATGACGCTGGCCATACGGCCGCCGGCATAGCAGTCCCGGACGATCGACACGGCGATCACGCGCGTCGCCGCGGTACCGACACCTTGCAGCAGGCGCGCAAGCAGCAGGATTTCAAACGACGGTGCGAACAGCGCGAGCACGCTCGCCGCGCAATAGACCGCCATGCCGCCGAGCAGGATGGGGCGCCGGCCGTAGCGGTCCGACAGCGGGCCGATGGCGAACTGGGCCACGCCGAAACCGAGCAGGAAGACCGAGAGGACGGTCTGCAGGCGGTTGGCATCCGGGACCTTGAAGGCCGCGCCGATATGCGGCAGCGCCGGCAGCATGATGTCCATGGCAAGGGGGTTCAGCGCCATGATCGAAGCGATCACGACGACGAATTCGCCAAATTTCATGGGACGATGCGCGGGTGAAGCCACCGAGGCGTCGGCGTTGATGTCGGTCACAAAACGGTTCCTGAAAGCATTCCCGCCATTAGGGTCTTCATGCTGCAATGCACAAGTTAACTTTCGGCATGGCTGCGTCGCGGAAATCGGCGGATTTCCCCATTTAGTGAATTAATGTTCAGAAAATAGCCGTGGATCGTCGTCCCGGCGGTCTTAAACCCAGGAATTCCCGGCTGGGTCACGCAGTTTGACCCGGGTCAGCCGGATCATTTCCAGCAGGATCGCTTCACCTGCATCGGTAAGTTCGTCGGAAGTCATGCGCCGCGAGCTGGTGTCGTGTGCCAGCAGCGGCACATGGACGAAGGCGGCGAGGCGAGGGCCGCTCTGCGCGCGGGTGGCCTCGATGCCGCGCCAGGACAGATAATTGCAGAGATAGCGGCCGGCATGGCGTGAGGGGCGCACGTCAGCGCCGGTCGCGAGGGCGGCCTGGAACAGGCGCGCCGTGTGCGGGCCGAAGTTTCGCGCGCTGGCGCCAGGCACGATGCTGGCGCGGCGCACCGTTGTGTGGCCGGCATCAGGCCACAGCATGCTCACGGCATTGCGCGCACGCGTCTCGATCCGGATATAGGGCGTGCGTGCGGCGAGGCCGAACATCAGCAGCGCATCCGGACGATGGCGTGCGATCAGCTCGGGCAGCTCGCGATCGACGGTAACGTAGGTGACGTCGAAAATATGCGCGATGCGGGTGACGTCAGCGAAAGCGGGGCGGCGCAGCGTTGCGAGTTTTCGCACCAGCGCCTGCGTCGGATTCACCGGCGCGCCGGGGAAGGGGCCAAAGCCGGTGATGAGGATGCGAGGGGATGTACCGGGACGGTTCAACATTCGCCTCCATGATCACGACGGCGCGCGAACCTCTCCCCCCTCGCGGGGAGAGGTTAGGGCGGGCTACTTCAACAACTCCACGATCGCTTCCGCTGCGACGGCAGGCGTCATCCTGCCGTCGGCGACGTCGCGCTCGGTCTGCTTGACCTTGCTGCGTATGGATGGATCGCCGCGCAGGCGCGCTTTCAGGCGATCCTCCAGCATGGTCCACATCCACTTCACTTGCTGCTCGCGGCGGCGGCCGGCGAAATCGCCGGACGCAGTCATGGCGGTGCGATGCGCGACGACCTTGGCCCAGAGTTCGGGAATGCCGGCTTTGGTCAGCGCCGAATAGGTCACCACCGGCGGATGCCAGTGCTCCGAGCGCGGGGCCAGAATATGCAGCGCGCCGCGATAATCCGCGGCCGTGATGTTGGCGCGCTTCAGGTTGTCGCCGTCGGCCTTGTTGATGGCGATCATGTCGGCGAGTTCGATCAGGCCTTTCTTGATGCCCTGCAATTCGTCGCCGCCGCCGGGCAGCATCAGCGCCAGAAAGAAGTCGGTCATGTCGCACACCGCGGTTTCCGACTGGCCGATGCCGACGGTTTCCACCAGCACCACGTCGAAACCGGCGGCTTCACAAAGTAACATGGCCTCGCGCGTCTTCGCCGCGACGCCGCCGAGCGTGCCGGAGGACGGCGAGGGGCGGATGAAGGCGTCGGGATGGGCGGACAGATCGTTCATCCGCGTCTTGTCGCCGAGAATCGAACCGCCGGTGCGCGCCGAGGACGGATCGACCGCCAGCACGGCGACCTTGTGGCCGCGCTCGATCAGATACATGCCGAGTACATCGATGGTGGTCGATTTGCCGACGCCGGGCGAACCCGTGATGCCGACGCGAAATGCACGGCCGGTGTCGGGCAGCAGCGCCTGCACCAGTTCGCGCGCTGCGGCCTGATGATCGGCGCGGCGGCTTTCCACCAGCGTGATCGCGCGCGCCAGCGCGGCACGGCTGCCAGCGCGAAGGTCACGTGCGAGCGCGTCGATGTCGATGGGGGCTCTTGTCACTGCGGCCCCTTGTCGTCGTCCTTCGGCCGCTCGCCGCCGAAGATCGCGCTGCCCTCAGCCGACAGATAGGGCTTGAGTTTGTCCCACGGCACGAAGGCGTCGTAATCGCCTTCCGCATAGGAGCCGACCGCATAGGGGCCGTAATGGAAGCTGAGGCCGGAGCTCTTGCCGGCCGCCGTCGACGGCGCCAGCGATACCGGCCCAATCTTGAGCAGCTTCGGCTCCAGCGCATCGACGAGGCTCATATCGGGATTGTCGTTGTCGCGCTGTTTCTTCTCGAGTTTCAGATCGGCGACGACCGCATCGCGGATCGCCGTCATCGCCGGCCCTCCATCGGCGAGCTCGGTGAAGAACGGCCGGATGCTGATCATCTTGCCGGCCTGCCTGTCCCACAGCAGCGTGTCGTTGGCGCGATTGGGATGCGCGCCGCCGGTGTAGTTGTAGTCGGACCGGATCACGCTGACATAGCGACCCGCGACCAGCGAGCTTTGCGTATAGGAGCGCTCGGACTCCCATGGCCGGTTGCGGATGTCGGCGGGGAGATCGCGCATCTCCTTGCGCTGCTCGGCCAGCTCCTTGAGCGTCTTCGCAGCCCAGCCATTGCTGGCGGATGTGAGATATTTCAGCAGCGGCGCATCGGCCTTGATCGCGGCATCGAAGAAGACGGCGACCTCGGTGTATTTGGCCTTGAGCTGGATGTCGGGTGTCGGCTCGGCGGCGAGGGCCGCCCCACCGAGGAACAGAGAGGTGAGGGCGACCAGCGCAAACGTCTTCAACACCCTTACTCCGCCGCCTCGCTATGGCCCAGCCGCGCATTCAGCTTGTGGATCAGCTCTTCGGCCGCTTCCGAGATCACCGTGCCCGGCGGGAAGATCGCTTCCGCGCCGGCCTTGTAGAGTTCGTCGTAATCCTGCGGCGGCACCACGCCGCCGATGATGATCATGATGTCCTCGCGGCCCTGCTTCTTCAGCGCGGCCTTCAGCTCGGGCACTGCGGTGAGATGGGCGGCGGCCAGCGACGACAGGCCGAGGATGTGCACGTCGTTTTCGACGGCCTGACGCGCGGCCTCATCGGCGGTGGCGAACAGCGGCCCGATATCGACGTCGAAACCGACATCGGCGAAGGCCGAGGCGATCACCTTCTGGCCGCGGTCGTGGCCGTCCTGTCCGATCTTGGCGACGAGGATGCGCGGGCGGCGGCCCTCGGCGTCCTCGAAGGCGTCGATCAGCGCCTGAACTTTCGCGACGTTGTCATTCATGGTGGACGCCTCGCGCTTGTAGACACCGGTGATGGATTTGATCTCGGCGCGGTGGCGGCCGAACACTTTCTCCATCGCATCGGAGATTTCGCCGACGGTGGCCTTGGCCCGCGCGGCATCGATGGCCAGCGCCAGCAGATTGCCGTTGCCTTCCTTGGCGCTGCGCGTCAGCGCCGCCAGCGCGGCATCGACATCGGCCTGGCTGCGCTCGCTGCGAAGCCTCTTCAATTTGTCGATCTGCAGCCGGCGCACGGTGGAATTCTCCACCTTGAGCACGTCGATTGGGGCCTCGTTGTCCGGCTTGTATTTGTTGACGCCGATGACGGCCTGACGGCCGGCATCGATGCGCGCCTGGGTCTTGGCGGAGGCTTCCTCGATGCGCAGCTTGGGCACGCCGGCCTCGATGGCCTTGGCCATGCCGCCGAGTTCTTCCACTTCCTGGATATGTGCCCAGGCCTTGGTCGCGAGATCGTGGGTCAGGCGCTCGACGTAATAGGAGCCGCCCCATGGATCGATGATGCGGTTGGTGCCGGTTTCCTGCTGCAGGAATAGCTGCGTGTTGCGGGCGATGCGCGCCGAGAAGTCGGTCGGCAGCGCCAGCGCCTCGTCGAGCGCATTGGTGTGCAGCGACTGGGTGTGGCCCTGCGTCGCCGCCATTGCCTCGATGGTGGTACGCATCACGTTGTTGTAGACGTCCTGCGCGGTCAGCGACCAGCCCGAGGTCTGGCAATGGGTGCGCAGCGACAGCGACTTCGGGTCCTTCGGATTGAACTGCGTCAGCAGCTTGGCCCAGAGCAGCCGCGCGGCGCGCATCTTGGCCACTTCCATGAAGAAGTTCATGCCGATCGCCCAGAAGAACGACAGCCGCGGCGCGAAACGGTCGACATCGATGCCCGCGGCGAGACCCGCGCGCAGATATTCGACGCCGTCGGCGAGCGTGTAGGCGAGTTCGAGATCCTGCGTCGCGCCGGCTTCCTGCATGTGATAGCCGGAGATCGAGATCGAATTGTATTTCGGCATCTTCGTTGAGGTGTAGGCGAAGATGTCCGAGATGATCCGCATCGAGGGCGCCGGCGGATAGATATAGGTGTTGCGCACCATGAACTCTTTCAGAATGTCGTTCTGAATCGTTCCGGTGAGTTTCTCCGGCGGCACACCCTGTTCCTCGGCGGCGGCGACATAGAGCGCGAGGATCGGCAACACTGCGCCGTTCATGGTCATCGACACGCTCATCTGGTCGAGCGGAATGCCGGCGAACAGCGTGCGCATGTCGTAGATGGAGTCGATCGCTACGCCGGCCATGCCGACATCGCCCGACACGCGCGGATGATCGCTGTCATAGCCGCGATGGGTGGCGAGATCGAAGGCAACCGAAAGGCCCTTCTGGCCGGCGGCGAGATTGCGACGATAGAAGGCGTTGGAATCTTCCGCGGTGGAAAAGCCGGCATATTGCCGGATCGTCCAGGGCTGATTGACATACATGGTCGGGTAGGGGCCGCGCAGGAACGGCGCGATGCCCGGATAGGTGTCGAGGAAATCGATGCCCTTGACGTCGGCTTCGCTGTAACCGGGCTTCACCAGGATGCCTTCTGGCGTCAGCCACGGTTCGCCCTGCGACGGCGCGCCGGCCGCGCGGGTGGCGAAATCGATCTCGGTGAAGTTTGGAATCTTGGTCATGGTCGTTTCTCGAATTCTCGATTGCGTTCGATGAGTCTCTGAACGTTCTTTTTGTAGGTCGGGTCGTCGGACGGGGGCGTTTCAGTTTTCCGCCAGAGTACCACGTCAAGCACTTTCTCAAGCACTGTCGCGATCGGCCACATCAGCAAGTCGAACAACAAACTGCCCATGCGTACGATCCTTGTTGAAACGCTTCACCTCAATCATGATCCGGATGCTGATAGCTGAACACTTCCGCGCATTTTTCCGGTCCGTAATTCTGCATCGTGGTCTTGCTCGGCAGGTTCGCCACATTGCCGACCCAGCCGAGACGCGACTCGCTGCCGAATTGCAGCGTCGGGACCACACGGTCCGGGCGGTCGAAGGCGCCGGTCATGATCTCGATATTCGGGCCACCGATGCGGCGATAGCTCAGCGGTGTGCCGCATTTGGCGCAGAAGTCGCGTTCGGCGATCGACGATGACTTGAACGCCGACGGCTTGCCGCGGGTCCACGCGAAATTCTCTTTCGGGATATCGGCAAGCGAGGCGAACGGCGCACCGGTGGCCTTCTGGCACATGCGGCAATGGCAGATGCTCACCCGTGTTGGCGCAGCCGACAGCGCAAAGCGGATATTGCCGCATTGGCAGCCGCCGGTCAGCACGGGCTTGCTCGCCGTCGCCGTCATCGCTCACTCCCTCAGGCCGAATTTAGTAGATCATGGGCCTGTACCAGCATGGCCAGTGCATCGCCGCCGGCAAAGATGAAATCCCTCACACCTGCGGCGCGCAAGGGCGCTTCCAGATCACCGGGGCGGCCTGCCAGATAGATATGTTTTGCGCCGGCGGTTTGCAGCGCCTTGGCGGCAGGCGCAGCCTGGCCGGCATAGAGCTTGTCGGAGGAGCAGATACATACCAGCGCAGCGCCGGAGGCCTGCCAGGCCCTGGCGAGTTCAGCCGGATCGGCGAAGCCGTCGCTGTCGACGGCTTCGATGCCGCCGGTCTCGAAGAAGCTCTTGGCGAAGGTCGCGCGTGCGGTGAAATCGGCGGGCGTGCCGAGATTGGCGAGGAACACCTTCGGCCTTGCACCCTTGCGGGCCAGCAGGTGATCCGACTTGTCGCGCAGCGCCTCGAAGGGCGAGGCCAGCCGGATCGGTTCCAGCGGGTTGAACTTGATCTTGTCCTTGCCATAGGGCTTGCCGGGGATCGGCTTCACCTTCAGCACGGTGGCGCGGGCTTCGTGCAGGTTGGGGAATTCGCTGGCGCCGGTCAGCACCTCGCGCCGCTTGGCGATGCTGGCCTGGCGCGCGGCGCGGGTGGCGGCGATCCTGGGCTGGATCACGTTGTTGCCCAGCGCCGGGAAGGCGCCGCCGGCTTTTTCGATATCCTGGAACTGGGCCCATGCGGCGTCGCACAGTTCGCGGGTCAGCGCCTCGATGCCGCCGGCGCCTGCTGCGGGATCGGAGACCTTGGCGAGGTTCGACTCCTCCAGCAGTATGAGCTGCGTGTTGCGCGCGGCGCGGCGCGCGAAGCCATCGGGCAGGCCGAGCGCCAGCGTATGCGGCAGCACGCAGATGGAGTTGGCACCGCCGAGACCTGCGGCAAAGGTCGCCATGGTCGCGCGCAGCATGTTTACATAGGGATCGCGCTGCGTGAGCATGCGCCACGCGGTATCGGCCGCGATGAACATCGGCTTCGGCGTGAGACCGCAGCTTTCCTCGATGCGCGCCCACAGCAGGCGCAGCGCGCGGAATTTCGCCATGGTGAGAAACTGATCGGCGTCGGCTGCGAGACGCGCATAGACCATGCTGCGGGCCGTCTCGAGCGGAATGTTATGGTCTTCCATCGCGCGCAGATAGGAGACCATCACCGCGAGCACATAAGCCAGTTCCTGCACTTCGGAGCCACCGGCATCGTGGATGATGCGGCCGTCGGCGACAGCGAACGGGCCCTTGAAGCCTTGCGCCGCCAGTTTCTTGATGGCGTCGGTGACGGCGGGCGCCATTTCCCACCAGTTATAGGCGCTGGTGCCCCACACCGCGGTGGCGCCAATGGGATCGAGCCCAAAGCGGATATCGCATTTGGCGGGATCGATGCCCTTCGTCTTGATGTAATCGGCCAGATACGTCACGGCCATGCGCGACTGCGGGCCGGCATGGAGCTCGATGCCGATGCCGGCGTCGAGATAGATGCCGTCGAACAACGTCTCGATGGTCTCGGGCGAGGCGACGAGGCCGAAGCCACGCGCGCCATTGGCGCCCTCGAACACCAGCGTCAGGCCCGTGGCACCGTTTTCCAGATCGTGCAGCGCCTGCTTGTTGGACTTCGCGGCATCGGGGTGGTCGATCCGTTGCATGATCTGCCACGGAGCCGCGGGCGGGCGGGTGGCAATCGGCGCAGCATCATGGGCGCGGGGATAGATCGGCTGGATCTTGACGCCGTCATAGGTCTTGCTGATCAGCTTCTCGAATGGCGCGCCTTTCAGCACGCCATCGACGAGCTTGCGCCAGTCGTCATAGGTCGCAGGCGCAAAATCGGCGGCCAGCCGCAGGTCGTCAGTCGCAGTCGACATTTAGGAACTTCACTCCCGGCATTGCTTCGTTGTTGAACCGGAAAATGCCATGCCGAGAAGGGGTTGCCAATGCCTCTTAGGACATGGCCCTGCGCGCTTTTGGCGCGCGGAACAGGAAGCGGGGCTGTTTCCCTCTCCCCGCAATGCGGCGAGAGGGTGGAGGCCGGCGCTCAATCCAGGTCCGGCAGTCGCTCGATGCCCTCGGTTGAGAGGGCCTGCAGATGCTCGCTCACGGTCTTGCCCGATATCACCCGGTCCGGGGCGATCTCGGCCAGCGGCACCAGCACGAAGGCACGGGTAGTGGCGCGGGGATGTGGCAGGTGCAGTTCCGGCTTGGCGATGACGACGTCGTCATAGGCGATCATGTCGAGATCGAGCGGCCGCGGACCCCAGTGCCCCTCGGCAACGCGGTTGCGGCCGAACTTGTGCTCGATCTTGTGCAGCGTGAACAACAGCGCGTGCGGATCGAGATCGGTCTCGATCTCGATTGCCGCATTGACGAAATGGTCCTGCGGCACGTCGCCCACCGGCGGCGTGCGGTAGTCTGCCGAGCGTTCGATCAGCGCGGCCTGTGTCATGCCGCAGATATTGCTGATCGCCTTGCGGAACGTCGTGCGGACATCGCCGACATTGCCGCCGAGCGCGATGAGGACGCTAGCCATGGTCTATGACCTCGTGCGGTTCAGTACCACGCCGACATCGTCGAAGATCGCGGCGATCGGTGCGTGCGGCTTGTGCACGGTGACCTTGATGGCGCTGACACGTGGAAAGTCCGCCAGCACGGCGTCGGCCACGGCGCCGGCCGCGCGTTCAAGCAGCTTGTAGTTGGTATCCTTGAAGGCGGCGATGGCGGTGGCTACCACATTGGCATAGGACACAGTGTCCGCAAGCCGGTCGCTGCGCGCGGCAAGATCGATATCGGTGGTCAGTTCGATATCGATGATGAAGCGCTGCCCGACGACGCCTTCGTAATCGAGCACGCCGTGATGCGCATGCACAGATACGCCCTTGATGAAGATCATGTCGCTCATCTTAATTCCTCGATGGCTGCGGTGACACGCAGGGCCTGAACGGTTTCCGCGACGTCATGGGCGCGGACGATCTTGGCGCCGTGCCGCACTGCCAGCAGGTGCGCGGCGAGCGATCCGCCGATACGCTGCTGCGGTTCCGACGGCACGACGGTCGATATGAATTTCTTGCGCGAGGCGGCGATCAGCACCGGCAGGCCGAAACTGTTCAACTCGTCGAACCGCGCCAGCGCGATCATGCTCTGCTCAGGTGTCTTGCCGAAGCCGATGCCGGGATCGAGAACGATGTGGCCCGCGGGAATGCCGGCCCTGGCGGCGATCTCCAGCGACCGCGCGAAAAAGTCCTTGATGTCGCGGACGATATCGATGCTGCCATCGACGTCGTTGCGGTTATGCATGACGACGACAGGCGCATTGTGCTCCGCGACGACGCGGGCCATGTCGGGATCGCCCTGCAGGCCCCAGATGTCATTGGCGATGGCCACGCCGGCGGCGAGCGCTTTTGCGACGACGGATGCCTTCATGCTGTCGATCGATACCGGCGTGCCGAGCGCGATGACGTCGGCCAGCACCGGCACGAGGCGTGCCCATTCTTCATCGGCAGTGACCGGCCGGGACCCATAGGGCCGTGTGGACTCGGCGCCGATGTCGATGATCCCGGCGCCCTCGGCGATCATGCGTCGCGCCTGCACCAGTGCGCGCTCGGGGGCATCGAACTGGCCGCCATCGGAGAAGGAGTCCGGGGTGACGTTCAGGATGCCCATCACGGCAGGCACCGGCGATGCCAGCAGCGCGGCCAGCACCGGGTGGGCCGTCGGAGCAGACGTGGTCGGACGCGCGATCATGAGGTCGCTTTGCGCGGTCGGGGGGAGGGAGTCAAGATAGGGCGATGACGCTTTCTTTTCCCTCCCCACGCAAGCGCGGGGGAGGGAGAGGAGCGTCGCTGCTACCTTCTCAATACGAGATCTTCAGCGGCAGCTGGCGGGCCTTCTCGATCAGGTCGCCAACGGACTTCTCGGAGGGCATTACCCGGACCAGCTTGCGCTTGTCATTGGCCTCGCGCATCGCCAGAGCGAGGCGGGCGGGATTGCGGTGGGCCAGTTCGCGCACGGTATTGACGCCGGAGGCACGGAGCAGTTCGGCCTTGGCCTTGCCCATGCCGGGGATGCGCAGATAGTCGGCGAGGTTCGCCCATTCGAGCAGTTGTTGTTCGCTGAACCCGGTCTTGGCGGCGAGTTCCTTGCGGCATTTGGCGGAGTGAGCGGCATCCAGCAGCCCTTCCATGGTGCGGATGCCTGCCTTTTTCAGTTTGGTCGCGGCGAAGGCCGTCAAACCGTCAATCTTGGAGATGGGATATGTCATGATACTCGGACGTATGAAGATACTTGAAGCTTACGCGCGCTGCTGACGTAACAGACGGTCAGGAGAACTGGCTCAGGCCAGGCGTGCCGGCAACGATCTCGTCCATGGCATCGGCGCCGATCTTCTCGCGGCCGAACTTGAACAGTTCGCGCGCGACGCTCTGGATCTCGCCCATGCCGAGGCCAAGACCCATCAGCTTGCTGCCCAGGGCCATGATGCCGCCGCCCATCAGGCTGCTCAGTCCTCCACCGCCCTCTGACGATGCGATGACTGCGTCCGCACCCGGAATTTTTTCGATGAGCGCATTGACCGGCGCGGCCGGTGCTTCCTTGCGCAGGAACCCCAGGATGATGCCGACAGCCTTTTCAGCCACGGCTTCATCGATGCCGACCTTTGCGGTCAGCGCTTTGATCAACTCGTCCATGATGCCCCGCCTCACATCGGTTGAGTGCCGATGCCCTTATGTTGAAAAATGATCTTGAGCCGCTGCGATTCGAATTACAAGCACGCCAACCCGCCCAACGTGCGATTCAGCGTAATCGCACATCGAGTGTTGCACCAATGCAAGAGCAAACGTGAAATTTTGGTCAATTGTTCGCAGATGCGACAGGGCCACACTTTGGAAACAGCAAAACAAATGGCTTGCAGTGTCCGTTGGAATGACGGGCGGGTTTCAGGCGCGGCGGGAACTCTTTGCGTTTCAATCGCTCGTCAAGATGCAGTAAGATCATGTGAGCCGCAAATTTTTCGAATTTTTTTTCTTGATGCGCGCGACAGAGGCGATCCGATGGCGACCACCGAACTGAAGTCAGGCGATACCGACGACAAGATCTTCATCGGCAAGGGCGAACAACAGGCATGGCTGACGCTGGCCCTCGGCAATCGCCATGGCCTCGTCACCGGCGCGACGGGAACGGGTAAAACTGTATCGTTGCAGGTGATGGCAGAGGGATTTGCGCGCGCCGGCGTGCCGGTTTTCGCCGCGGACATCAAGGGCGATCTCTCCGGCATTGCCGAAGTCGGCGAAGCCAAGGATTTCATCCTCAAGCGCGCCAAGGAAATGGCGCTGACGTTTCAGCCCGATCAGTTCTCGACCGTGTTCTGGGACGTGTTCGGCGAGCAGGGGCATCCCGTGCGCGCGACAGTCTCTGAAATGGGACCACTCCTGCTGGCGCGGCTGCTCGATCTCAACGACGTGCAGGAAGGCGTGCTCAACGTGGCCTTCCGCGTCGCCGACGAGAACGGCCTGACCCTGCTCGACATGAAGGATCTGCGCTCGCTGCTCGATGCGATCGTGCCGATGACCGCCAAGAAGGACGAGGTCGATCCACTCGCCGATGTCCGCAAGTCGGCGGGGAGCTTCGGAAACGTCACCAAGGCAACGATCGGCACCATCCAGCGCCAGTTGCTGGTGCTGGAAAACCAGGGTGCCGATAAATTCTTCGGAGAACCGGCACTTGAGCTGAAAGATTTTCTGAAGACCGACCGCGACGGCCGCGGCATGGTCAATATCCTGGTCGCCGACAAGCTGATGTCGAGCCCGCGGCTCTACGCAACCTTCCTGCTGTGGCTGCTCTCGGAACTGTTCGAGGAATTGCCCGAGGTTGGCGACCTGCCGAAGCCGAAACTCGTGTTCTTCTTCGACGAAGCGCATCTGCTGTTCAACGATGCGCCGAAGGCGCTGCTGGACAAGATCGAGCAGGTGGTGCGCCTGATCCGCTCCAAGGGCATCGGCGTCTATTTCGTGACCCAGAACCCGATCGATGTGCCCGATCGCGTACTCGCCCAGCTTGGCAACCGCGTGCAGCACGCCTTGCGCGCCTTCACGCCGCGCGATCAGAAGGCCGTGCAGGCGGCGGCACAGACCTTCCGCGCCAATCCGAAACTCGACACGGCCACGGTCATCACCGAACTCGGCAAGGGCGAGGCGCTGGTGTCGTTCCTCGAAGGCAATGGCACGCCGGCAATGGTCGAACGCATCATGGTGCGTCCGCCCACCGCGCGGATCGGGCCGATCACGCCTGAGGAGCGCAAGGCCATCATGAATGCCAGCCCGGTAAAGGGCAAATACGACACGGCGATCGATTCCGAATCCGCCTACGAGATGCTGCAGAAACGTGTCGCGGGCGCCGCGGCAGCGCCGGCCGATGCCGGCGGCGGGGCGGGAGGCGGCGGCTTGCTGGGCCAGCTCGGCGCCATCGTCGGCACGATCTTCGGCACCAATACCGGCCGCAACAGGCTCTCCACCGGCCAGGTGATCGCACGCAGCGTGACCCGCAGCGTCACCAACAAGGTTGTCGGCGGCGTCGTTGCCAATATAGGCAAGCAGGTTGGCGGCTCGCTCGGCAGTTCGATCGGCCGCGAGATCGTGCGCGGCGCGCTGGGCGGGATTTTGAAGCGGTAAACGCCGTTCACGACGCCGATATGCGCCGGCCCGCGGCTTTGCAGGTCCGGCGCCATCTGCTACCCACCGCGGTCTGAACGCGCTGCCCTGGCGCGTCGTTGAAGCGGGACTGCGAAGTGACGAAAAGTGACGGCGAAATGCCGGTTTTGCGGTGGCCGTCCTTGCGGCAGCCGCTGGACCTGCTGTTTCTTGCGACCTGCGTCCTGCTGACGGCGGATGTGCTCGTCCCGGAAATCTTCGGTCACGGCAAGACCAAGGACTACGCGCTGTGGTTCTGGGCCGGGCAACAGGTGCTGCACGGCGCGCCGCTTTATGAAGCGAAGACCAATGGCGCGCTGGACTTCATCTATCCGCCGCTGTCCGCGATCCTGCTGGCGCTGCCGAGCTGGTTCGGCAAGATACCGCTCTATCTCTCGCTCTCGATCCTGAATTCGGCAGCCTGGGCGATCACCAGCCAGTTGTCGAACGCCATGACCGGCTCGAAGAAGATTCCGGCGGCGTGGCTTGCGGCGCTGCCGGGCTTTGCGACCATCACCTTCGTGTTCGACATGTACGATCTCGGCCAGCCCAATCTGGTGCTGCTGGCGATGATGCTGCTCGGCTTCTGGTGGATGCAGAAAGACCGGCCGTGGCTCGGCGGCAGCATGTTTGCGCTGGCGACGGCCATCAAGGTGTTCCCGATTGCGGTGCTGCCCTATCTGATCTGGCGGCGGCACTGGGCGGCGTCGGCGAGCATGATCATCTGCACGCTGCTGTTGCTCTACGTGGTGCCGGCGCCGTTTCGTGGCTTCGAGCGCAACGCTGCCGAGGTGAAGACCTGGTACACCGAAATGGTCGGCTCCAGCTCGGAGAAGGGCTTCGGCCAGCGCGATGAGCAGAACTGGTCCTGGGTCAATCAGTCGATCATCGCGATGACGCATCGCCTGGTGCGGCCGATCGATTATTTCCAGGACGATCCCAAGCGCGGATCGGCCACGATGAATGTGATCGATGTCAGCTACAAGACAGCGAACCTGATCGTGCTCGCAGTCTCCGGCCTGATCGGCCTCGGTTTCATCTGGTCATTGCTGCCGCGATCGAAACTCACGCCGCGCTCGCGTGCCGAAGAACTCGGCGTGCTGTTCTGTCTGATGACGGTGGCATCGCCGTTGGCGCGGCAATATTATTTCATGTGGCTGTTCCTGCCGCTCACGGTGCTGATGCATCGCGCTGCCGATGATCCCAGGCCGAATGTGCGGACCGGCACATGGTCGCTGCTCGGCGTCGTCGGTGTGCTGATGGCGCTGTCGATCCCGGTTTTTTCGCCGGTGCTGCAGGCCTGGGGCAACAATCTGCTGGCGACGGCCATCCTCGCAGGCGGATTGATCTGGCATATGCACCACCCGCCGGTGCTGCTAGATTCCGCTGACGTTCCGGACCATATCAGTTAAGGAAACTTGCCCATGCCCAACGCGCAGCTTGCCTCCGTTCTCGATCGCGTCGATGCCGATTTCGACAACAGTCTGGAGCGGTTGTTCGCGCTGCTGCGGATCAAGTCGATCTCCGCCGATCCGGCTTTCGCTGACGACTGCAAGGCGGCGGCAAAGCATCTTGCGGGCGAGATCGAGGCCCTGGGCTTCAAGACCGAGGTGCGGCCGACCGCAGGCCACCCGGCCATTGTCGCCACCGCCAAGGGCAACACCGGCAAGCGGCCGCATGTGCTGTTTTACGGCCATTATGACGTGCAGCCGGTCGATCCGCTGAATCTGTGGCATCGCCCGCCATTCGAGCCGGTCGTCACCAAGCACGCCGATGGCCGCGACATCATCGTCGCGCGCGGCGCACAGGACGACAAGGGCCAGCTCTCGACCTTCGTCGAGGCGTGCCGCGCCTGGGTGAATGTCACGGGCGCGCTGCCGATCGATCTCACCATCTGCATCGAAGGCGAGGAGGAAGTCGGCTCGAAGAACTTCGTGCCGTTCCTGGAGGCCAACAAGAAGGATCTCGCGGCCGACTTCGCCGTGGTCTGCGACACCGGCATGTGGGACCCCAATACCCCGGCGATCACCACGTCGCTGCGCGGCCTCGTCTATGAGGAAGTGAAGATCACCGCGGCCAATCGCGATCTGCATTCCGGCATCTATGGCGGCGGCGCGCGCAATCCGATCCGCGTGCTGACCAACATTCTCGGCAAGCTGCATGACGACAACGGCCGTATCACCATTCCCGGCTTCTATGATGGCGTGAAGGATCTGCCCGCCGATATTCTGGCGCAGTGGAAGGGTCTCGGCCTCACCGCGGAGACGTTCCTGAAACCAATTGGCCTGTCGATCTCCGCCGGCGAAAAAGGCCGCGAACTGATCGAACAGATCACGTCGCGCCCGACCTGCGACATCAACGGCATCGTCGGCGGCTATACGGGCGAGGGCTCCAAGACCGTGATCGCCTCGCATGCATCTGCGAAGGTTTCGTTCCGCATCGTCGAAGGGCAGGACCCCGGCAAGATCCGCGACGCGTTCCGCAAATTCGTGACCGATCAACTGCCGGGCGACTGCACCGCTGAGTTTCTCGATCACTCCAATGCGCCGGCCATTGCGCTCGACTGGAACATGAAGCCGCTGGCGGCGGCGCGCGATGCGCTCACTGACGAGTGGGGCAAGCAGGCGCTCTTGATCGGCTCCGGCGCATCGATCCCGATCGTCGCCGATTTCAAGCGCACGCTGGGGCTGGACTCGCTGCTGATCGGTTTCGGCCTCGACGACGACAACATCCATTCGCCGAACGAGAAGTATGACCTCAAGAGCTTCCACAAGGGCATCAGGTCGTGGGCGCGGATCATTGCTGCGCTGGCGGATGTGAAGAAGTAAGCCGCTCGTTAGTCATTCCGGGGCGCTCGCGCCCCGGAATGACAGGGTTGGCTGCGCGTTGACCCACATCAAGGCTTGCGTCAGGCTTTCCTGATCGAAAGACAAAAAAGGGAGAGAGCGCCATGTCCGCAACCGAGATCGCCAATACCCATTTCTCTGCCGCCATGGCGGCAGCACAGGCCGCAGGGGTCGATCAGGACAGCGTCTGCCGCTCCCTGGTGAATCTCGTGGTCTCGAAATATCTCGAAACCAGGAGCGTGACTGACGTGCAGTCGGAGCTGCGTTTCGTTGCCGACAATTGCGACCCGGACACGGATTTCGCGTTCATGCGGCCGTGATGCCAAGAAAAAACGCCGCCCGGAATTGGACGGCGTTTTGAATCACTGTGTAGAGGTATGTAACCTCCCTATAGCACCAAATCTCAGGTCTTGTAAGACGGATCGCGGCGGTCGAGCTTGCGCAGCATCGGCGGCCAGACCAGCTTGGTGGAGCGCAGCTCCGACCTCTCGGGGTTCGAGACCAGTTCGGCGTTCTTGTCGATCACGATCTGATCGACCGGATAGGCGGTCGGGCCGAGCATCCGGGTGCGGACCTGCATGGTGCAGGCACGCTCCAGATAATACATGCGCTCGAAGGCCGAGGCGACCGAGCGGCCGACGGTCAGTGTACCGTGATTGCGCAGCAGCATGGCGTTCTTGGTGCCGAGATCCTTTTGAAGGCGAGGGCGCTCGTCGTGATCGAGCGCGACGCCTTCATAGTCGTGATAGGCGAGGTCGGGGATCACGAGCTGGGCGGTCTGGTTCAACGGCTGCAGGCCCTCCATGCAGGAAGCGACCGCGGTGCCGTCCGGCGTGTGCAGATGCATCACGCAGCCTGCATCCTCGCGCACTTCGTGGATCGCCGAATGGATGGTGAAGCCGGCCGGGTTGATGCTGTAGTCGCTTTCGGAGAGCTGGTTGCCGTCGAGATCGACCTTGACCAGCGACGATGCGGTGATCTCTTCGAAGATCAGCCCATAGGGATTGATCAGGAAGTGATGCTCGGGGCCGGGCACGCGGGCGGAGATGTGGGTGTCGATGAGATCGTCCCAGCCGTAGAGCGCAACGAGACGGTAGGCAGCGGCGAGATTGACGCGCTGGGCCCATTCGGCCTCGCTCATGGTGGACTGGACTTCCTTGAGGCGGGCTTCCGCTGGCGACATCTAAGTTCTCCCGGACTGGCTGGCAGTGTTCTGGCGTTTCGCTGATGCGAGCGTAGTCCCGCTCCGGCGGGGCGGCAAGCCGGCCGGTTTGCGGGCCAGTCATGCTTTCCGGGCGGCAAAAGGCCCGATCACGACATTCAGGAACTGAAACGCGCGCGATAGTCCTGCGGCGTAGCAGAAATCAGTCGCAGGAAGCTGCGTCGCATGGTCTCCTCGGAACCGAAGCCGCAGCGTTGCGAGATCCGTTTCACCGGCAGTTTCATTTCCGAGAGCCGCCGCCGCGCGCCGTGGCGGCCTCGCGCAACACGCCCCCGATGATGGCGGCGGCCTTGTCGATCTCCTGCTCGTTCCAGGCGGCGAAACCCATGAACAATCCCTGATCGCTCGCCGGTCCGGTGAAATGCATCGAGAGCGGGCGGGCCGTCACGCCGAGTTTGGCCAGTCGCGCCGAAATGGCGCGGTCGTCGCGATGAGGATCGAGATAGGCCAGGAGCTGCATGCCGCCGGCCGGCGGTTCGATCGTCAGGTGATCACCTGCGTGAGTGCGCAGTGCCTGCAGCAAATGATCGCGCCGGCCGCGATAGACGCGCGTCATCTTGCGGATATGTGCGGCGAAGTGGCCGTCGTCGATGAACTCGGCCAGCGCATCCTGCACCGGCGCCGGCACGATATGGCTGCCGTGGCGCTGGGCCTTTTCGAACAGGTCGGCGAGGTCCGGCGGCACGATGGCGTAGCCGCTGCGCACATCTGAAAACATCGATTTCGAAAAGGTGCCGACATAGAACACGCGGCCATTGTCATCGAGGCCCTGCAGGGCAGCGACTGGGCGGCCGTCATAGTGGAATTCGCTGTCGTAGTCGTCCTCGACGATCGCCGCGCCGATCTCATTGGCAAAACCGAGCAACTGTTGCCGACGGCTCACCGGCATCAACCGCCCGGTGGGATGCTGATGCGACGGCGTCACGAAGATCAGCCGTGGACGATCGCGGCGGCCCCTGAAAACCAGGCCGCCGCGATCCAGCGCAATGCCGCGCACACTGGCGCCAGCCGCATCCAGTGCCGCGCGGGCGCCGCCATAGCCGGGGCTCTCCACCCAGGCGAGATCGCCGGCATCGAGTAGCACGCGGGCGATCAGTTCGAGCGCGGCCTGCGCCGACGGCATGATGATGATCTGCCGCGCGTCGGCCCTGACACCGCGATGCTCAACGAGATGGCGGAGCAGGGCGGTGCGCAGCGATGTGCGATTGATCGCGGGATCGCCGGTCGGCGCGCGTCGCGCCGCGCGGCGCAGGCAGCGCGCCCAGATGTCATGGGGAAACAGCCTGGCATCGGCCAGCACCGTGGCCAATGGCTGCGGCGGGCCGCTATTGACGAACGGCCAGTCTGATTTTCGCACGCGCTCGGCCCAGCGCGACAGGCCGATGGGTTTGGCTTTCTTGGCTGCAATGTTGCGCCCGGTCAGCAGCGCCTTGCGCTCGGCGGCCGCGACCGTGGGGCGTCGTCCCTGCGCGATCTCGAGATAGCCTTCCATCGCCAGCTGGTCGATGACCGCCGAGACGGTGTTGCGCGCGAGGCCGAGCTGCTTCGCGCAGTCGCGGCTCGATGGCAGGCGATGGCCCGGCGGCAGCGCGCCGCTCAGGATCGCCGTGCGGAGCTGATCGTAGAGCTGCCGCGTCAATGTCTCGCTGCTCGCGGAACCGCGTTCGAGATCAATCAGCCCCGCGAGAATGTCGCTCATCAAACTGGCTCAGTCATTTTTCATGAAATGGATCTTTGATTGGGGCCAGTAAAACCTAGTGTCGTGCTTCTGTCGAGTGCGCCATGCACCGACGCCGTGAGATGAAGCCATGTCCGACCATCCCCTGTCGCGCCGTACGGCGCTGCTCTTGTTTGCTGTCGTGGTCACCATGTGGGGGCTGAACTGGACGCTGACGAAATTTCTGGTGCAGCACCTTCCGCCGCTATGGTCGGTGGCAATCCGCGCCTTGGTTGCCACGCTCGCTCTGGCAGCCATTACGCTGGCACGCCGGCAATTCATCCTGCCGCGCCGCGGCGATCTGCCTGTGATCGTCAGTGTCGCGGTGCTGCATATGAGCGCGTTCTCGGCGCTGGTTGCCTTCGGCCTGCAATTCGTGCCGGTCGGGCGCTCGATCGTGCTCGGCTATACCACGCCGCTGTGGGTCGCACCGGCCGCGTGGCTGCTGCTGCGCGAACCGGTCCCGCGAGAGCGCCTGGTCGGCATTGTGCTCGGGCTCGCCGGGATCGCGGTTATGTTCAATCCGGCGGCATTCGACTGGAGCAATGGCAATGCGCTGATCGGCAGCGGCTTGCTGTTGCTCGCGGCGTTGTGCTGGGCGGCGAATATCGTCTATGTGCGCGGCCACCGCTGGATTTCCGAGCCGTTCCAGCTGGTGTTCTGGCAGGCGCTGCTCGCGAGCGTCCTGCTGACGACGCTGGCGCTCATGCGCGAAGGTATCCCTGATATCGCCTGGACGCGCGAACTTGTCGGCGCTCTGCTGTTCGGCGGCATCTTCGGCACGGCGCTGGCGCATTGGGCGATGGTGATCATCAACCGCAGCCTGCCGGCGACGATTACCTCGCTCGGACTGCTGGCGACGCCCGTGATGGGCGTTGCGATTTCCGCGCTTGTGCTGGGCGAGGCGATCGAGCTGTCGCTGATCGCCGCCATGGCGATGATCCTCGGCGGAATTGTCATCGGAACGATGTCGCGCCGGACGGATGTTGCGCGGCCTATCCCAACTGCCCAACCGTCTCGCCAATCGCCTTGAACACCGTCTCCAATTGCGGCGGCGTCGGCGCGCCGCCTTGCGTATAGGCGGCGATGATGACGGGCTGGTCCGGCTTCGGCCAGGCCACGGCGATGTCGCCGGCGGCGTCCTTGCCGTTATTGCCGGTCTTGTCGCCGATCTTCCATGTCTTCGGCAGGCCGGCGCGCAGGCGCTTGTCGCCGGTCTTGCAGTTCATCATCCAGTCGATGAGCTGATCGCGCGAGGCTGATGTCAGCACGCCGCCGGTCACGAAGCGTTTGACGTTGCCGGCCATCGCGGCAGGCGTGGTCGTATCCTGCGGATTGCCGGGACGCGACCGGTTCAGCAGCGGTTCGTAATGATCGAGGCGCGAGACACCGTCGCCGGTCTTGTTCCAGAAGGCGGTGAGGGCGGCCGGACCGCCGACACGCGCCAGCAGCATATTGGCGCAGGTGTTGTCGCTGAGTTCGACGATGGCCTTGCACATGTCTGATACGGAGAGTGCGCCTCTGGCGAGATTGTCGCGCGCGACCGGTGCATATTCGAGCAGGTCCGCAGCGGCATAGGAGATCATCTGGTCGGGTTTGTCCTCGCCGCGATCGATGCGGGCAAGAACGAAGGCGGCGAGCGACGCCTTGAACGTACTGCACATCACAAAGCGCTCATTGGCGCGCCATGCGATCTTCGCGCCCGTTTTCAGGTTTTCGGCATAGACGCCGATCCGTCCACCGGTGTCGCGTTCATAGGCCTGCAAGGCCGTCGGTGCGTCCTTCGCCTTTTCTTTTGCGAGAGCGGGCCACACTGCGAGCGCCGGCGCAGCCGCCAGCAAAGTCCGTCGATTTATGATCATGGCGTGTCATTCGCGGAGGAAGAGGGAGAATTGATGGCCGGGGATTTGGGAAGTCCGTAATTTCGCCGGGGAGGGGTTTGCGTTACACTCTGATTCTGGCGCGGCCCACGCCTCCCCCCTCCAACGGGAAAGTATCCATCATACCGGGCTCGCTCATCACCGAACCAACTGTTCGAGCATCAAGCATAAGGAGGGGTTGTGACAACGCTCGCACCAGGAGGTTCTCACGATGCGTCTTTCTGCGCCTGTCTATCAATTGAAGCGCAAGGCCAGGCTTCTTTCCCGCAGCGCTGATATTCCACTGCATGAGGCGCTCGACCGGATCGCCGTGCAGGAGGGTTTCGGCGCATGGAGTCTGCTTGTCGCCCGGATGTCGGCGGTCACGCCGGCGGCGAAACTGTTTGCGCAACTGTCTCCCGGCGATCTCTTGCTGATGGGCGCGCGCCCGGGCCATGGCAAGACGCTAATGAGTCTGAAGCTCGCCGTGGAAGCCATGCAGTCAGGCCAGCGCAGCGTGTTCTTCTCGCTGGAATACAGTGAAAGGGAAGTGCTGGATCGCTTCCGCGCCATCGGTGTGGAGCGGGAGCGTTTCGATGGTCTGTTTGACTTCGACAATTCCGACGACATCAGCGCCGACTACATCGTCAGGAAACTGGCTGACGCACCGCGCGGCTCGCTCATCGTGATCGACTATCTGCAACTGCTCGATCAGAAACGCGAGAACCCGGCATTGATGGTGCAGGTGCGCGCACTGCAGTCTTTCGCCAGGGAGCGCGGGCTGATCTTCGTCTTCATCTCGCAGATCCACCGGTCCTTCGATCCGGCGGTGAAGCCATATCCCGATCTGGAGGATGTGCGATTGCCCAATCCGGTCGACCTCGGCCTGTTCAGCAAGACCTGCTTCCTGAACAATGGCGACGTCCGGTTTCGGGCGGCGCGCTGACGCCCGCGTGAAGCGTTGTCATCCCGGCGCTTGATGCGCCGGGCTTCCTACGGCGCGGGGATCGCCAGCAGGCTGGAAATACTGCTGCCGCGGATGTCGTAGACGCGGGCGAAGATGACATCGTCGCGCTTGATCTCGGCGATCACGGGAGCGGTGAGGCCCTTGCAGTAGAACTCGCCGAGCGTCATCGCGAAGTCGGCCGACTGGCTGTCCCAGCCGATGGTGAAGTCGGGACCGAGGGCAACCTGCGCCGGGCGCTGCGGGCCGCACACGGCGACCTTCCACTTGCGACCGGCAGGCGGGCTTTCCTGTCGCTCGGTGATCTGCTCCTTCAGCGCGTCCGACGCCTGCTTCAGCGCGAGGCCCCAGTAATCGAGCATGTAGAGCGCATCGGCCTGGCGCACGGTGCCGGCGATGTAGTTGAAGTGGGTGTACTGATACGGATGCAGCCGGATCATCTCGGCCATCGGCAGCATCAGGCCGAAGGAAAATACGGCGACGGCCGCCGCCTGCGCGCCGCGATGATTGACGCGCAGCCAGTCCATCGCCCAGGCAAAGGCGGCGCCGCCGAGCACGGCCATCGGCGGGATCACGAAGATGAAGTGCCGGATGCCGTTATACAGCGCCGGGCGCTTCACCATGGCGATCGCCAGCGGCAGCATGGCGGCGAAAGTGAGCATCAGGAGAATGGTCTTGCGACGCGCCGGCACGCTGTCGCGCGATAGCGACATGATGGTCAGCGCGATGCCGCCGAAGGTGAGGCTGAGCAGCACTTCCGGAAGCTGCAGCGCAAACAGCGTCGGCAGATAGGACCACGGCATGTCCGGCACCGAGATCATCGCGCCGTCGAACATCTCCTTCCACGGCTTCTCGAAGAAGTGAGAGAAGTAGCCTAGGGCGCGCAGCGGATTGGCGGGCTCGAGGATCGACCACGGCCATATAAGCCCCATGATCAGATAGCCGAAGGCGAGGCCCGGCAGCATTACGTAGAGCACATGCAGCAACCGATGCGCGCTCTCGCGCACGCCATTGGTGCGGACATCCTCGATCCACAGAGGCATGAAACCGATCACCGCGTAGATCAGCGTGAGGCCGGCAAGAATACGGCAGCCGATCGCGCAGCCGGCGCCGAGGCCGAGGATCAGGACCGTGCGCGGCGACGGATTCGGATATTCCTGTGCAAGACGCACCAGCCCGAGCATCAGGATGACCATCGCCACGGCGAAGGGCGCATCCTTCGGGTTCATGAACATATGGCCGTAGAACGTCGGACACAGCGCCAGCAGCAGGAGCGTGGCGAGGCCGCCCACGGGGCCGGCGACGCGACGGCCGAGTCGCCAGGTGACGGCGAGGCCGATAATGCCGACGATCGCGCCGAGTAGGCGTCGCGTCTCGAACAGCTCCAGCGGGATGATCTTGTGCAGCAGCGCGGCTGCCATATCGAAGCCGCCGCCATACATGAAGAGATTGGCAAACGACAATGCGCCGGTGTCGGTGAAGCCCGACCCGTACATCTTCAATAGAAGATCGGCATACTCGGCGTGAGTATAGTCGTCCCATCCGAGACCGTAGTCCCGGAACGTGAAGCTTGCGACGATGCTGACAACGACAAGCGCCAGGATGGCGAGGTCGTCACACGTCCGTTCCACCGAGCGCCTTACTGGCGTGTCGATGGCCGCAGTCGTAATCGATGACATGGCGATGGATAACCCGGTGTCCCCAATGGCTCGGCTTTAGCGCTCTTTGAGCCTCGTTTCCCCGGCATCGATATAGCGCACTTCTCTTTTGAAGTAATTGAGAATTGTGGCTGAAATTTCTTAATGCGTTGCAACAAACAGGACAAGGTAAAAGCTTTACCGTTTAGCGATCGAGCGGCGTGGGCTTCCCAAATCCGTTGTCTCCGGTGGAAGAAAACTCTCCCAAGACGTACCACCGGGCGGATGTACAAGGGATGAATGCAAAATGCCGTTTGGCGGTGCACGCAATATGACGCTATCGTGGCGCCCGTGACGAGACTCGCGAGGTGTCCGTCGAGGAGTTCGAAGACTATGAAATTGCTGCTGATTGCCGGGATCGGGGTCATTCTGGCGGGCCTTGCCGCGATCGGCTTCGGAATTCCGGTCAAGGAATTCGGGTTCGGGAACACGCTGATCCTGACCGGAACGGTCGGGGCCTGCACCGGCCTGATCATGGTCAGTATGGCGCTGGCGGTCGGGGAGCTGAAGAAGTTCCGGCCGCAGGTCGAGATCGATGAACCGGTTCCGTCGCCCCGGCTGCCGCGCCGGGAGCTGACCCTGCCACCAGTACCGCCGGAGGGCGCCGCGGAGGCGGATGACGCGCCCGCGCCGGGCCCGCTGTTCAGCCGCGACCAGCCGGCCGCGCGGCCGGCCGGTCCCGAGCCCGGCGTGCCGCCGTGGCAGGACGAAGTGCTGCGCGACCGCGAGCGGCTTGCCACCGCCGCCGAGGCACCGGCACCGGAGGAGCCGAAGCGCCGCAATCTGCTGTTCCAGTCGTCGCGCCGCGAACGGGAGCGGGCTGAGGCCGCTGCCGCATTGGAGGCGGCAAAGCCGACGCCGGAACAGCCGGCCGAGCAGCCGAAGAGTTTCGAGGATGCCTGGCCGCAGCCTGACCGGTCGCGTTCGGATGCGATTCGCCGCGCCGCCCGTACGTCGTCTTCGGTGAGTGACAAGCTGCCGGATGCCGCGCTGATTCCGGATCGCTACGTTCCGCCACCGCCGGCCGAAGAGCCGCCGCAGGCATCGGGCGTCACCGTGCTGAAATCGGGCGTCGTCGATGGCATGGCCTATTCGCTGTATTCCGACGGCTCCATCGAGGCGCAGATGCCCGAAGGCATGATGCGCTTCGCTTCGATCGACGAGTTGCGCGAACATCTCGACAATAGGGGCTGACGCCACTCAGCCCGTTCTGCCGTTGGCGCTCACTTTCAGCTGATCTCGACTAATCTTGCGTGCAGAATAAAATCGGCGCGCTATACGTTGCTGTTGCCCGCGCGGCTGCAATTCCCGCATAATTACCAAGTAAAATGCGGCTCCAATCCTTGAAAGACGACAGCGCCATGAATGACATCGCCGGCAAGAGCTTCATCGATCTCACGGCGACGATCGTGTCGGCCTATGTCGGTCACAATCCGACCCCGGCCGCTGAACTGCCGGCGCTGATCGGTCAGGTTCATGCGGCGCTGGTTCGGGTATCCAGCGGCCGACCGGAAGTCGCTGCGGAGCCAGCGAAGCCGGCGGTATCCGTCAAGAAATCCATGACCGCGGAATATCTGGTCTGTCTTGAAGACGGCAAGCGCTTCAAGTCGCTGAAGCGCCATCTGCGGACGCAGTATGCGATGACGCCTGAGCAGTATCGGGAGAAGTGGGGGCTGCCGGCCGACTATCCGATGGTCGCGCCGAACTATGCGGTGGCGCGCTCGCAGCTCGCCAAGAAAATGGGGCTGGGCCAGCAGCGCCGCCGGCGGAAGTGATCAGGCAAGCGATCCGCTCAAGTAAAACCAAGCAATAAATTCGGGTTCCGTCCTCAGGAACCAATATAGAACAAATCAGAGACGAAGAAAGTTCTACGTCTGGATGCGGGATAGATTTCCCGCCACGCACAATTGGTGTGTGACAAGACAGGCAAGCGAGACGTGAACTTTCAAGCGGACGTCGATGCCATCCAGCGCATCGGTGCCGGACCGCAAATTCTCGAAGTGATCTGTCGCACGACGGGGCGACGCCCGCGGGTCGTGGCCGAGGACGACGATGAACTCGCCGCGCGCGCCGGCCGTGGATCAATCGCAGTCGCCGCCGGCAACCCGCTTCATTTTCACCATGCCGCGGTTTTGAGGGATTGGCCGAAGTCGTTGGTTCTTTGAATAAAAGCCCAAGAGGGAATAAAGTCTAAAATTCTGCTTGCGGTTCTGTCTCGGCTGTGTGCTTATTGTCCTAAATGGAGTCGCCCCCATGAAAGCATCCCGCAACACCACGAAGCATCCAGGCCATATCGATGGCCATCGGGCCCGGCATCTGTCGCTCGACACGCGGCAGATCCTCACCGAGGACGGCATCGCCAGCGTCCTCGTCAATGACGGCGAAAGCCCGCTCGGCTGGCTGGCCCGGCGCAAGGGCCGTGATGGCCGCAGCATGATCAGCCCGCATCAGTTCATTGCCGGCGAAAGGCTGCGCGCCGATTTCACGTGCGGTAACATGGCGCCGCGCATGACGGCGAACTGGGCCGCGCCCACCGGCGGCCGACCACGCGGGGCCGGCAGCAGCCCCGGCGAGATGACGGACATGATGGTGACGTCGCGCCAACGTGTCAGTCAGGCGCTGGATGCCTGCGGACCTGAGTTTTCAGGGGTTCTAATGGATGTGTGCTGTTTTCTGCGCGGTCTTGAAGACATCGAGCGCGAACGCAACTGGCCGGCGCGTTCTGCCAAGGTCGTGTTGCAACTCGCGCTGGACCGCCTCGCGCGGCATTACGGCCTCGCCAGTGAGGTCAGGGGGCAGCCATCGAAAGTGCGCACCTGGCTCGCAGATGATGCGGCGTTCGGGAGCTAGTTCGCCGCCGCAAGCGTTTCGGTAGCGTCGCGGCGGATGCGCTCGACCATGGCGCGCAGGCCGTTGGAGCGTTGCGGCGTGAGGTGTTCCTTGAAGCCAAGTTCGTCGAATACCTTGATGGCGTCGGTGGCCAGAATGTCCTCGGCCTTGCGGCCCGAATACAGCGTCAGCAGGATCGCGATCAGCCCGCGAACGATATGCGCGTCGCTGTCGCCGAGATAATTCAGCACCGGCGCGCCGTGGTCGCGGGCGACCTGGCGCGACAGCCAGACCTGGCTCGCGCAGCCACTGACCTTGTTGGCGGCGGAATGTTCCTCGTCCGGCATCGGCGTGAGAGTACGCCCGAGTTCGATGACGTACCGGTAGCGGTCGTCCCAGTCCTCGAGTAGCTCGAAATTATCGCGGATATCGTCAATCGTGGTCATCGGAACCTGCAAGCAATGTCAGGCCCTATATAGGGATCAACAGCGCCGAAAGCGACCGTCGTTTGCGGTAATTATCCGCCGAAATCAGCCGTTTATGGAGCAGCCGCGGGCGGCTGCCACTCGACCGCAAGGTCATCCTGGGTGAGTGTGTCAGGCTTGACCATGGCGACCGCACCCTGGTCCTCGTTTTCGCCACCGATCGAGCCGGTGGTATCCGGCTTCTTCTCGGTGATAATCTGGTAGATCTTCTTCGCGCCGTCCTTGGCGCGCTCGCCGATCACGGTGGCGGCATGGCCGCCGACTTCGCAGGTGGCCGGTTGGCGCTTGCAGAATTGAGCCATGTCGGACATCGCCGCACTCGCAGCCGATACCGCATCGGAAGCGCCGATCTGCGGCAGCTTGTCCGACTCCGGCGTCTTGTCCCTGGGCAGCAGCACGAGCACGAGCCCGAGCCAGAATGCCATGCGAAGCAGGAAGAACATCGCGAACCCCGTTAGTCTCTTCGAACCGTTGCGATTTGTCGCAATTGGGATCGAAGTTAGCAGCAGTCGATAAATTGCAAGTATTTGCGATGTGGTTAAATCGACGAAAATTCGCTTCATTCGGTTTGGCGTAAATTTTCCATTGATGATCTGTTCGTGCGTTTTCCGACACGATGTTGGGGATGCACACTTTCGAAACCATATGGACGCGGCGATGGAAACTACTCGTTCACCATCGTTGCCGAATGAAAATGCGAAAACTCCTCTTAAATCAGCGCTTGCGCATCAGGCATGGCGATCGCGGCGGTCACTTTAGCGTTCGCTTAATGTCGCTCTGACACGTTGGCGCAACGATAGAAGGAGGCGTTTCGGCGCGTCTGAATTTGACGATCAAGCCGAAGCGAGAGCAGTGACAGTATCGACCATCATCCGCGACTGCCTTGATGCCATGCTGCACCCTTCAGTGCGCTACGATGCGCTGACGAGCGCGCGTCATCGCGCCTTCATGGCGCCGCGTCTGCTCGGCAGTCTCGCGGCCTTCGCGGCTTTTCCTGTCTATCTCGCAATGCGCGGTGCGCCGAACGCGATCGAGGTCGCGGCTTTCGCCTGGCTGATGGCGCCGATCCTCGTGTCGTATTTTCTGTCGCGCACCGGCCGCTATGAGAGCGCACAGGTGTTGTCGTCCATCGCGCTCGCTGGTCTCGTGATGATGATGGCGATCTCCACGGGCGGCATCAACTCGTTCGCGGCGATCTGGCTTGTGGTGGTGCCGATCGAGGCGGCACTCTCGGCTTCGCGCCGGATCGTTGCCTTTGCCTCGGCGCTGGCGCTGTCCTGCGTCGGCATCCTCATCGTGCTGACCAGCCTTGATTGGTTGCCCGCATCCGAAGCCGGTGTCGCCGGCCATGGTGTGTTCATGGCGTTCGGGATTGCCTCCGCCACCATCTATGCTGCCGGTCTGGCTTTCGGGGCGGAGTCGCTGGCGCGTACCAGCGTCTCGCTGCTCTATGTCGAGGAAGACCGCTATCGCCTGCTGGCGCGGAATATGAGCGACGTGATCTCGCGTCATCGTAACAATGGCGCCGTGCAGTTCATTTCGCCCGCGGCTGAGGCACTCATTGGCGCGCCGGCGCAGCGGCTGCTCGGCCATGGTCTGTTCGACCGCGTGCATGTCGCGGATCGCCCGGCCTATCTCACGGCTTTGTCCGACGCCGCACGTGGCGGCGAGGCTCGCAGCGTCGAATTCCGTCTGCGCCGGGATGTCGTGCGCAGCAATGAGCGCCTGCGCCCATCCGGGTCCGAATTCATCTGGGTCGAAATGCGTTGCCGCCCGATGGAGCAGGGCACCGATGCGTCAATGCCCGCCGATGCGGAAGTCGTCGCCGTGCTGCGCGATGTCACCGACCGCAAGCTGCAGGAAGAGGCGTTGGCGCAGGCCCGCATAGAGGCCGAACGCGCCGATGCGTCGAAGACGCGTTTCCTCGCCACCATGAGCCACGAACTGCGCACGCCGCTGAATGCCATTATCGGCTTCTCGGACATGCTGGTGCAGGAAGAGCTGATGATGCTCGATGCGGCCAAGCGCAAGGAGTATGCGCAGCTGATCAACGATTCCGGCCAGCACCTGCTGTCGGTGGTCAACGGCATCCTCGACATGTCGAAGCTGGAGTCGGGCAATTTCGAGATTTCGCCGGAGCCGTTCGCCCCGCGTCCGGCCCTGATCAATTGCTGCAATCTGCTGGCGCTGAAGGCGCGCGAGAACGGCATCGATCTCATCACCGATGCGCCGAAGGATCTGCCTGAGGTCAACGGCGATCCGCGCGCATTCCGGCAGATCCTGCTGAATCTCGTGTCCAATGCCATCAAGTTCACCGAGCGTGGCGGCAGCGTCACCGTGGCTGCGGGCGTCGAGGGATCACGCTTGATGCTGCGTGTCAGCGATACCGGCGTCGGCATCGCATCGGACGATCTGGCACGCATCGGCGATCCGTTCTTCCAGGCCGGCAAGACCTATCAGCGGCGCCACGAAGGCACGGGCCTCGGTCTGTCCATTGTGAAGAGCCTCGTCGGCATGCATGGTGGCGAGATGCAGGTGCAGAGCCGGATCGACGAAGGTACCACCATCACGATCGCGCTGCCGCTTGAGTTTACGCCGCAGGCCGAACGCGCCAGCAATATCGCGACCTTGAATCCTGCGGTGCGCGCCGCGCCAATCGACCAAGCCCATCAGGTGAAGAAGAGTGCCTAAAGCCAGTTCCAAAGCGACCAAGTCCAAACGCGGCCGCGCCGTCGCCATCGTCGATGAGCCCGCCGAGCGCGGCATCGTGTTGCGCGTGCTGCTGCACAGCCCGAAGGACATGGTCGCCGGTCTGATCGCATTCGCCGCCGTCAGCGCGATCATTGCCAATGCGGTCTTCCTGCAGAAGGGCCATCATCCTTCGCCGATGTTCGGTTCCAGCACCGTCGTCGCATTTCCGGCTCCGGCACCCGTCGTCAATCCGCTGCCCAAGCCGCGTCCGCTGGACGCTGCGGTGTCGGACACCAAGCTCGATTCCCGCATGCTGGACTCCAAGCCTGTCAACAGCGCCAATGAACCGAAGCCGTCGCTTGCGGTCAGGCCTGTCGAACAGCGCGCGGCCGATCCGGTCGGCAATCTCCTGAAAGCGCCGGCCTCACCGCCAACAACCGCGGGCGCTGTTGCGCGCCCGCCGGCGGCGATCCCGAATGCAACGCGCACTGATCCGCTCGGCGATCTCATCAGCAATACGCGCCGTGTCGCCGCCGTGCAGCGTGCGCTGACGGAATACGGTTATGGCCAGTTGAAGCCGACCGGCAATGTCGGCTCGGATACTGCAGCCGCGATTCAGCGCTTCGAACGTGAGCGTAAATTGCCGGTCACCGGGCAGGTGTCCGACCGCATGGTGCGCGAACTCGCCACCGTCACCGGCCGAGCGATCGACTAGCGTCAGTCCCGCGGCTGCCCTATCGTGGTTCCCATGAGATTGAAGTCAGCAATATGGGTGGCCGCATATCTGCGTCGCTGCCAGACCGAAGGTGTGTTCGGCGCCGTGCGCCGCCGTGGCGCGGAAGAAGCGGGCGCCGTATTCGTCAAGGTCGCGCTGCTGGATGGCACCGCGATGCTCTACACGCCGGCACCCCAAAGCGCCTATGACGAGAGCCGCCCTGTCGATCGCGTGTTCGCGCCGTCGCCGCCTCAGCCGGTCGAGGAACGCAAGATCGAAGAGCGTTTGCAGAAGGAGATCTCGTTCGATCCCGACGTCTGGATCGTCGAGACCGAGGACAAGGCCGGGCGGCATTTTTTGGAGCTGGCGAAGGGCTAGGATCAGCTCTTCAATACCAAGTGGTTTGCCGGCGAAAAAGCCGTCGAGCTGCCAGCTCAATGCTCGACCATTGCGGAATAAGCATCGCAATGGCCATGAAAGTGCAAATCCAAAGCAGCATTGGGACCGGTAGCGAGAAGCCGTCATAGGTATGTGACTGGCGGGATATCAGCCAGAAGATAAAAAGTAGAAGCGGGGGAATTGCGATGACCCTGCTTCTGTAGGTCGGAAGCACAAACGTTAGAAGCAGGACCCCCGGAAGAAAGATTATTGCCAGAAATATGCTGCCTATCGCGAACCAGGTGCCGCCTGCGGCATGGCTGAGGGAAGTCATGTAGGCAATCGCGGGCCATCCGATGCCGACGCATAGGATAGTTCTGCGTGTGTTTCGAACCCATTTGGGGAGAGGCAGAACGCTCATCGGGGCAGATTGCCGCAAAAGCGTATCTTTCCCGACGCCATCAAAGCTTCAATTTTAACGGCCCGACGAATTCCGCGTCACGCGCGTGATATCCTCGCCAGGCTGGACGCTTGGCCGAGCCTGCGGCGCGCTCGGCCGCGCGCGCTGGCGCTCATCGTCATAAAGTGCAGGCCGGAATTTGGCGCGCGTCGCGGCCATATGCGCGCCGCGCCAGGCGGCCACCATGATCAGTGCCGAGCGCTCGCTCAGCACGTCATACATGCGCGCGATCCGGTAGACATTGGTCACCGACGTGCCGAATTCCGGATTGAGGAACAGCAGCACGCGCTGGAAGATGTCGCTCTTCATGCCGAGCGCCTTGGCGCAGCAGGCGAGGGGCTCGCCGCCGGGATCGTTGACGACCTGTTCGGCGATGGCAGCGGGCAGCATCAGGGCTTCACTCAGCTCGCGCGCAAAGTTGTCGCGGTCTTCGGCAAAGGCGGCCATTTCAAGAATGTGCATGGCGCGGGCGGCGCGCGCTTGCGGAATCCGGGCCGACGATCGCAGCGGCGTTTCGGCGAGATTATGCAGGATCTGCGCGCGTTCGCTGCTCGACGCCGCAAAGAACAATGTGCTGATCTCTGTCGCATCCTTTGGCGCCATCGCCATATTGGCGGCAACGCGCATCTGGGCTTCGCTTGGCTGCTTCACCGTCGGTGCCAAAACAGACTCGGCCGCGGGAATGGACTGCGCGAGCGGCACCAGTTGCCCGGGCTCGGTCGGGCGCAGATTGAGACGGTTCAGGATCGCGCGCGGTGTGTTCGGATAGATCGACAGCCGCGCGCGCACCGCGGCGCGGGTGGCATCGTCGACCTGATCGATCAGGCGGGCGGTGAGTTCGACGAACTGCTTCTCTTCGTCGATCGTGTGGTTCGGCGCCTGGACATAGAGATCCGTCAGCACGCGCAACAGGGTCGGCCGCACATCCACACCTTCGCGACGCGAGAGCGTCAGCAATCCATCAAAACCCGGAAACATCGGAGGTGAGGCAGGCATGGCGATACGCTTACTGAGGGAACCTTGCCTCAAATTATCGTAGACGCATTAATATGTGTTTAACCATGGGCCGTTGGCCGAGGGGAGCGGTTTCGCCGAGTCGTTTCAACGATCCAGGTGTGAGCAGAGCGCGCGTCCGTTGATATCGCGCGGCATCTCCGAGCCGTGTGTCGACGACAGGTGCGGCGTTAACAGACCGTTAACCATGAATGTCCTTAATGACGGTGCGTCGGCAAATGGGCGAAGCGGCGCGGAGAGACCGGATAATGAGCACCATCATCAAGTTTCCGGCGGATGCGGCAGCGCGCAGGCTGGGCGTGAATGTGGCGCCGTCTCCTCGCGAAACCTCCGCCGAAATTCTGATCCTTCCGGTGATCCGTATCGAGCGTCAGGTCGATGACAGCAATGGTGGCAGCGGCCCGGAAGAGGGCACTGCGCCGGGACGCCGCCGCAAGCGCCGTGCGCGTTCCTGATTCAGGATCCAACACCATGTCGGCGATATCCCATCCGAACCGGATACGGCTTCGGCGCCTGACGCCATTCTTGATATTCGTCACCTTGATCGGCAGCACGCTCGGCGGCTGCGCCGGCGGCGATTTCGGTCGCACCCGCAACAATGCCGTGACCGACGACATGCATCGCTGGATCGGCGTCGAGGCCACCGGCAGCGTCGGCCTGAAGTCGTCGGAATTCCAGCTCACCGATCTCGAACGCCAGATGCGCGATCTCGCTTATCCGCTGATCGAGCCGCCGCATTCGCGCCCCCTGTGGAAGAGTGTGTTCGGCGACTACAAGCCGATTGCATCGCCATGGCGGCAGAACGTCACCTACGATCGCACGGCCTATGGCCGGCTTCTGATCGACGAGCCGCATCGCTCGCATACGTCGCGCTACAGCGTGCTGATGGACGACGCGCGCGACGACATCCTGCGTTTCGAAGCGTTTTATGCGACAGCGGCAAAGGTCGTCGAGCTCGATCGCAAACGCAATGCCAGTCTGAAGCTGGTGTCGGCGCTGGAACCGAAGGAGCGCGCCGACGCCATCGCGCGCATGGATGAGAATGCGCTGATCGTGCAGTGGGTCGAGCAATGCCTGGAGCGCCGGGTGTCATCCTATAAGTGGGCGCTGGAACGCATGGTGATCCACGCCCCCGATGGCATGGCATCGGGCGCCGATATGCTGATCGGCGAATTGGCGGCGCAGACCACGGCCATGGCCGGCAGCCTCACGCCGGTTCGCCCTGGCAAGACGCTGCGCGTCGGCGGATAACCAGAATTCTCGAGGTGATGCTTACGGGGGCTGCGCGCTGCTCGGGGCCGGGCTTGTGCTGTCGTCGGCCCGGGGGTCGGTCTGTACGTCATTCACGGTCTGGCGGCCAAGAATCTGCCGCGCGCCTTTGCGCGAAAACGGCTGCACGATCTGCCCCAGAAAACCGGATGCAACCTTGCCGCTGATGCCGAGCCGGTCCGGCGACGCATTGGCGGGATTGAGATAGGTGCCGAACACATGGTCCCACACCATGATGTTCTCGCAATAGTTGCTGTTGCCTTCCTGGAGCGTCTTCGAATGATGCCAGCGATGAAGCTTTGGCGTCGCAAAGATCGGATCGAACAGCGCCGTGCGCGTCTCCACATTGCAATGGGTGAGCAGGCCGGTGATCGCCGTCACGGCGCCGACCCACAGGAAGACAGGCAGCGGCGTGTCGAGCAGGTAGAGTGGTGCCTGGCTGAGCACCATCTTGATCAGCGAGTCGATCACGTGGAAGCGTCCGGTATTCACCACCCAGAGCCGGACCACGCTGTGGTGAAGCGCGTGGAAGCGCCAGAAGAACAGGTTTTCGTGTGCTATCCGGTGTGACCAGTAGAGGCCGAATTCGGCAATCACCAGCGCCAGCACGACCTGCGCGATCAGCGGCCAGTGTGCCGGCCACAGATGCGAGGCGTGATCGTTCACGCGCGTCAGGGTTGCCATCGCCATCGGAGCGATCGCGGTGGCCGCGACCGCCAGTTGCGCCGTACCCTTGGTCAGCAGCGTGTGCCCGATATCGTTGAGCGCCTCGCCGTCATGCTCCAGCCAGTCCTCACGATGCGGCATCAGCCGTTCGAGGGCGACGATGGCGAGAAACAGCGTCGCATAGACGGTATTGAACCAGAACAACGGCGCATCGCTGGCGAATGCCATGCCGGCACCGAGCAGCGCCCCGAAATACAGCAGCGGCCACCAGATCAGGGACAGGAGGTGGGTGACGGCCGTATCGGACGGCTCTTGGTCGTGTTGCATGGAGGCCCCGCATTCGCGCCGATTCGTGGGTCGACGATGGATGCGGAGCTTCGCTGCGGCAGATGGCAGCCAGATTACGCCAGAGGGCTCTTTAGACGTTTTCCATGCGGAAAAACGTCACGGCCGAGGCCGTCTTAGAGCTGATAATTCACCCCGATGCGGACGATGTTGCCGGTGATGTCGGAGTCGACACCAATCATCTTTGTTCCCCGCCAAAAGGTGTTGCTGGTCAGCGTGGTCGCCGTATTGCCGATGGTCCCGAGATTGAAATGCAGATACTCGATCTTGGCCGTCCAGTTCGATGCAATCTTCGTTTCGAGGCCGCCGCCGATCGTCCAGCCGACCAGCGTCTCTGACGCGGTGCCAGTGGAGCAGAGAACGTTTCTGGCACAGGGTTGTGTCGGTTCCGCCACAATACCGGTCGTGACCTTGGCCTGCCCGTAAGCGAGACCACCGGTAGCAAATAGCAATGTATCCGGTGTCGCCAGATAGCCAAGTCGCGCGCGGGCCGTGCCGAACCAGTTCAATTCGGTGGTGTGACTGGTGATGGTCTCCGGATTCGCGCCTATTTGCGGCGCGTGAAAGACCGCGTCACTAGCCGACTTAGCGTACGAGAAGTCCGCTTCGAAGCCCGTGACCCATTGTCCGAATTGCCAGTTATAGCCAACCCCGATGCCACCGATGACCCCGTTCAGGCGTGAATCGAGTGCGCGCGGCATCGAACCTTGTGACTGGAAAAAGGGAACGAAGACCGTGTCGATCGCCGAAATGCTCGAAGCGCTTTCGGCCCAGCGATAGCCGACGGTGCCGCCGATATAGGCACCGGCCCAGCCCGGCAGGGGAACGGCTACCGCCTTGTAGGACGGTTGAGCAGGATTGTCCGCAGACAGCGCAGGACTTGATACCAACAGAACGCCAGTGATCACGCATGCAATTTTAGCAGATTTCGACATCGAGCTCTCCAGCACCATCAGATGCGCAAGGCCAACAGGCTGCGAGGCCTTGCGATGGGCGGTCTCCGAACAATCCGGAGTCGCCATCGCCACTGCTAAGCGCCGCGGGATTTCGTGTCGTCACCCCGAAGTATGATGTGGTAAAATATGCCGTGTGTGCGCGTCCGGAAATTGACTTCGATCTCGCCCTGCCACACGAGGGCACGCGCAATCACGGGTTTGGAATGTTCATGGACGTTGTCGACAATGACGTGCTCTCTTCAATCATCGGAGATATCTACGATTGCGTTCTGAACCGTGAGGGATGGTTGCGTGTTCTCATCCGCATCACGCAGACGATGGATGCGGCTTACACCACGATCGCCCTGGCAGGCACGTCGGACAATCACGGCCGGTTTGCTGCCCAGTCACCCTGGGATGCCGAGCGCATGCGCGCGCTGCAGGACTACAGTTTCGACGATATTCCGGGCCTGAAAGCTGCCGTGGTCGGCGATGTCGATACGCCTGTATCCACGCTGTCGCTGATGCCCGAAAGTGAATTGCAGCAGACCGCGTTCTTTCGCAATTGGGCGGGGCCGCAGGGATTGCGGGAAGGGTGCATCGTCAAGTTCGTGCATACGCCGGATCGCATCGGTCTGCTCGGCTGCACGACCCGGGCGGAAAGGGCTGCCGTATCTGCTGCGGATCAACGGTTCCTGACCTTGCTGTCTCCGCATCTGCGCAGGGCGGCGATGATCAGCGACCTGCTCGATGACGTGCGCGTGACGGCGCATCTGTTTCGCGAATCCCTCGAGAACCTCGCGGTGCCCATCGTACTGACCGACGCGGCCGGATCGGTGCTCCATGCCAATGCAAGTGCCGAACGCATGTTCGCAACTGATGGTCCGATCCTGCGTCAGGGGCGAACCATTCAGGCACAGAACGCAATGATGGGCGATGCACTGTTGCAGGCGATCGCAAGCGCCGCATCGGACGTCTCGCTCGGCGCCAAGGGCATCGGGCTGCCGGTGTCGGCGGCAGGGCAACCGCCCGCTGTTGCCTATGTCCTGCCTTTGACGGCTGGTACGGCGCGCGCCGCGTTTCGCCCCGCATGTGCGGCTGTCTTCGTTTCGACAACGACGTCGGCCTCTCCAATGCCGGAGGCTGTCCTGACGACGCTGTTTGAACTGACGCCCGCCGAAGCGCGCGTGCTGGTGAGCGCCGGAAAGGGACTCAATCCGTCACAGACTGCCACTTTGCTCGGGATTTCAGAGAATACGCTGAAGACGCATCTCAACCGGATCTACGCCAAGACCGGCAGGTCACGACAGGCCGATCTCGTGAAGCTCGTTGCGGATATCGGCACGCCGCTGGCTACGGGCTGAAGTAGGATGGGTAGGGCGTCTTCGCGAAACCCATCCTGTTAGCGTGTGTGACCGATGGGTTTCGCTGCGCTCTACCCATCCTACGACAGTCGCTTATCAGCGCTTGCCCTTGACCTGTGCCGCCGGCGGATCGGTCTGCACGCGGCAATTCGAGGCAGCGAGGGACGCCTGGGCTTGGGTCATCAGGCCGGGTTCGGCGGCGAGGGCCTTCAGCACGATCAGGCCTGTCGCGGTCGGGGAGTCGATGATCAGCCGGTCGGCCGAAGTGACGTCCTCTTCCTCGGGAAGGGCTTCGTGCTGCGCCTCGGTCATCAGATCGAGCTCGATGACGCGGCGGCCGGCGGAGCGGTCGTTGATCGCGTAGTAAGCGACGTCGCTGCGGGTATAGAACGACACCGATGTGTAGGACTGGCTGACTGGCACCGTGAGCTTGATCGGTCCCTTCGACAGATCGTAGCGGCAGACAGCCATGGCGAAGGCCGGATCCATGAACGGCAGCAGCGCATTGGATGGCTCGGTCTGCGGCAGTGCTGTCACCGCATTCTCCTTCGTCACCGCGGCGAGGCGCGAATAGGCATCTTGTGTGGCAATGCGCGGCAGCGCCAGCACGCTGACGAGATGCACGATGCCGCCGAGCACGACACCGGCAATGAGTGCAAATAACAGCCGGATCATGGGCAGCCCACCGTGGCGATGGCGGGCATCGGCGCGTCCTTCTGCGTACGCGTCGCGACACCCACCGGCGTATCGTACAGCCGCAGCATCAACACGTAGCGTTCCAGCGCACTGGTCGGCAGCCAGTTGCCGGACCGGGAGCGCGCAGCAATGCGGATTTCGAACGCGCCATCGGCATTGCGCACCACCTCCTGGCTGGTGAAGCCGTAACGCTGCAACGTATTGGCCACGAGGCGGCCCTTGGTGTCATAGAGCGACAGCGTCCAGAACCGCGCCGCAGGCGTTACGCCGGACACGACGACATCGCAGCGACCATCGAGTGGCTTCTTCTTGTCGTCGGTGGTGGCGGTGAAGGTGACACCGTCGCCCGTGCCGATCGGCAATTCGCCCGACCGTGCAATGGACGCACGTGCATAGGGATCGATCTCGCTGGTGCCGGTGCGCGGGCGCGCAGTCCATGCACCGATGGTGAGTGTGCCAAGGTCTGTACCGCGGGTCGCGGTGGTCCACGTCAGACCGAGACCGACAGCAGTGGCGATCGCGAGCGCCAGAAGCGTGAGGAAGATCAGCCGCACATACGCACCGTCATGATAGCAGCTTCAGTTCTTGCGCGACGCGGGGGCGGTTGCGGATGTGGTTGCGGACGTCATTGGTTTGGCATCCGCTGCATCTGCATCATTGGCCGACGCGTAGCTCTCGGGGAAGGCCAGCGCGGAGGAGGCGCGGGGCTTCAGGGGGTCGTTGGATGATGTGCGGCCGGCGGTCTTGCCGGCGTCGTCGAGCAGCTTCTCGACGCGCAGCAGGATGTCGGCACCGCGGCGTGTCAGGACCGGCGGCGGGCCGGGCTTGGCGTCCTGCGCGTTGGCGGCCATGACGGACGACGCAGCGGCGGCCGGGTTCTTGGTGCCGAGGCCGGCGCCGGGCAGTTCGTTGATCTCAATGCCCTGGTGGGCAACCACCATGATGTCGTGCCAGGTCTGCGCCGGCAACGAGCCGCCGGTCATGCGGTTGGTCGGCGAATAGTCGTCATTGCCGTACCAGACCGCGCAGGTGAAGTTGCCGGTGTAACCGACGAACCAGGCGTCGCGATATGCATTGGTGGTGCCGGTCTTTCCTGCGGTCGGAATGCCGTCGAGGGCGGCGCGGCGCGCGGTGCCTTCGGAGACCACGTGGCTCATCATGCCCGCCATGTCGGCGGCGACGGAGGCGGGGATCGCCTGCAGCGGCTTCTTGCCGTCGCGGTCGAAGCGCCACACCAGATCACCGGCGCCGGTGCGCACTTCCAGCACCGCATGCGGCGTTACCGCCTTGCCCTTGTTGGGGAAGGTGACATAGGCGACGGCGTGTTCGAGCACGGACACTTCGGCGGAGCCGATCGGCAGCGATGGCGTATCGAGCAGCGGCGCCGTGATGCCGAAGCGGCGCGCGGTTTCGACGATCTTGGCGCGGCCGGCCTTGGCGGGGTTCGGTGCGCCCTTGCCGAGCGCGATCGAGATCTTCACGGGCACCACATTGATCGACCGCGTGATCGCCTGCGTCAGCGTCACATTGCCGGAATAGGAGTGGCCGTAGTTTTGCGGGCACCAGTTGCCGATACAGACCGGGCCGTCGAGGATGATCGACGTCGGCTTGTAACCGTTGAGGAGGGCGGTGGTGTAGACATAGGGCTTGAACGACGAGCCAGGCTGCCGCATGGCATCGACAGCGCGGTTGAACTGGCTCGCGCCATAGTCCCGTCCGCCCACCATGGCCCGCACGCCGCCGTCGAGATCCGACACGACGGTTGCCGCCTGCGTGGCGTGATAGTCGCGGCCGAACTGGCGCAGCTGGTTTTCGATGGCGGCCTCGGCGGCACGCTGCACGTTCATGTCGATGGAGGTGCGCACCACGAAGACGCGCTCGACATAGGATTTCGGAAACGTATCGACGAGACGGCGCATCTCGTCGAACGCCCAGTCGAGATAGTAGTTCGGCGAGATTTCCTGACGACGATCGACCGCGACCGCCGGATTGCGCCGTGCACCGAACACCTGGCCTTCGGTCATGAAGCCGGCATCGACGAGGTTGTCGAGCACCTGGTTGGCGCGGGCGCGCGCGGCAGGCAGGTTGATGTGTGGCGCGTATTTGGTCGGCGCCTTGAACAGGCCGGCCAGCATCGCGGCTTCGGCGAGGTTCACGTCGCGCGCGGATTTGTTGAAGTAGAAATGCGCGGCGCCGTCGACGCCGAAGGTGCCGCCGCCCATGTAAGCGCGGTCGAGATAGAGTTTCAGAATTTCATTCTTGGTCAGGCGGGTTTCCAGCCAGATGGCCAGGAACGCCTCGTTGACCTTGCGCTCGATGGTGCGCTCGTTCGACAGGAACAGGTTCTTGGCGAGCTGCTGCGTCAGCGATGAGCCGCCCTGACGCACGCCGCCGGCCTGCGCGTTAGTGACGAGCGCACGCGCGGTGCCGGCGATGTCGATGCCGAAATGGTCGTAGAAGCGGCGATCCTCGGTGGCGAGGGTGGCCTTGATCAGGTTATCCGGGAAATCTTCCAGCGGAATGGAGTCGTTGTGCTTGATGCCGCGACTGCCGATCGGATTGCCGTAGCGGTCGAGAAAGGTGACGGCGAGGTCGGACTTCTTCAGCCAGTCTTCATCGGCGGTTTCGCGAAACGCGGGTTGCGCCAAAGCGAGCATCAGGATCAGACCACCAAGGCCGATGGTGGCCATTTCCGACAGCGGCTCGATGAAGACCCAGCGCTTCCAGCGACCGACATAGAAGCGGTCCATGAAGGTGGAGAACCGCTCATAGAGCTCGCGGGTGCCGCGGCCGGACGAGAACAGGCCGGAATCAATGCGCGCATCCAGATCCAGCAGGAAATGCCGGAACTTGGTCTTCCAACTGGATGGCACGATCTGAGGCACCGGGGCCCTTGGTTTGTTGCAGCGCTCGTGCGCCACCCCACCGGGCACCGCGCGGACGTCATGCTGAAATAATGCGGCAACCCGGCGGCAGGTTTGCGGCCGTCGGAGAGTCGTTCAAGTTCTAGCCGAGCAGGGCGCATAAACCAATGGCATTGCTTATCATTTGCGCGACAGGGCTAACGACTCGCCGGGTTTTGCCCTTGTTTGCGGAGCCGCAATCACGATGTTGCTTGCAGAGCCGGCATGGCACCTCCTAGAAGGGCGTTTCGCCCGAGACTGGATCGATTCAAATCGCATGACAGCGCGTCCCCCGCGTCCTTCCGCTCAGGAAGGAATGTTTTGGAAAACCAAGACGTTGGAAGAGATGTCCGGCGCCGAATGGGAAAGCCTGTGCGACGGCTGCGGACGCTGCTGCCTGGAGAAGCTGGAAGACGAGGATACCGGCAAGATCTATTACACCCATGTCTCCTGCAAATTGCTCGATGCAGGATTATGCGCCTGCAAGGATTATCCAAACCGCTCCGAGCATGTTCCCGATTGCGTGCGGCTCACTCCGGACAATGTCCGCACCCTGAGCTGGTTGCCGCCGAGCTGTGGCTACAAGCTCGCGGCCGAGGGGCGCGATCTCTACTGGTGGCATCCGCTGATCTCGGGCAGCCGGGAGACGGTCCACGAGGCCGGTGTTTCGGTGCGGGGGCGGGTTCAAGGTACCGAGGATACGATCCCGGATGAGGATCTGCAGGACCACATCGTGACCTGGCCGACGCTGCTGCCGCGCAAGGCCAAGCTGAAGAAGCGGCCGGCGTAAAATCCCTCTCGTGCCGACCCGTTTACGCGCGTGGCGTCTGGCTGATCGCCGCGGGACGCTCCCATGCAAGGAAACAACTGTTGCTGAATGGGGCAGGAGAATAGATTTCTTCCAGGGAGAGTCTGTGCGCGGTACCGCGTGCCGAATGACCTCCTGAAGTTGCCCCCAAATCCTTTGAATCCGAAGTTTCATGAACAAGTTCGAGCGACAGAGCCGGTCAGCGGCCGATGATGAGATATTGCCCGGGGGAGCTCTGACGAATGAACTTTTTTCGGAAGAGGTTGCGCAGGAGCTGTCGCGGATCCCGACCGAGGTGATCGAACCCGGCGATGCGCCGCCGGTTGCGAAAGCGCCGCTGACCCCCGCCGAAGTCCGCACCATCCTGATGAGCCTGCTGCTGACCATGTTCCTGGCGGCGCTTGACCAGACCATCGTCGCGACGGCGCTGCCGACCATCGGCCGGCAATTCGCCGACGTGAACAACCTGTCCTGGGTGATCACGGCCTATCTGCTGGCCTCGACCGCGGTAGCGCCGGTATTCGGCACGCTCAGCGATATCTATGGCCGCCGCGCGATGATCATCACGGCGATGTCGCTGTTCATGGTCGGCTCGATCATGTGCGCCTTGGCGCCGAACATGATCGTGCTGATCATCGCACGCGCGCTGCAGGGCCTCGGCGGCGGCGGCATCCTGCCGATCGTGCAGGTGGTGATTTCCGACGTGGTATCGCCGCGTGAGCGTGGTCAGTATCAGGCCTACTTCAGCGGCGTGTGGGTTGCGGCCGGCATCGGCGGCCCGATCATCGGCGGGTTGTTCGCCGAACACCTGCACTGGTCGATGATCTTCTGGATCAACATTCCGCTCGGCGTCGGATCGCTGGCGCTGCTGCTGCCAAAGATGAAGAAGCTTCCCGTGTTCCATCGCCGCCGCAAGGTCGACTGGCTCGGCGGAGTGCTGCTGATGGCCTCGGCCGTCGTGTTCATGCTGGTGCTGACATGGGGCGGCACCAAATTCTCATGGGCATCGCCGACCATCGTCGCGATGATCGGCGCCGCGGCCGTGATGGCGCTCGCCTTCATCTGGCATGCGATCCATCACGACGAGCCGTTCCTGCCGCTGCCGCTGATGTCAGGCTCGGTGGTGCCTTTCGCGATGGCCGCTGGCGGCTGCGCCATGGGCGCGATGCTCGGGCTCACCGTGCATATGCCGCTGTATTATGAAGTCGTCTACGGCCTGACCGCAGGCGAGGCGGGCGTCGCGCTGATCCCGATCGCGGCGGTGTCGGTGGGAGGCGCCGCTTTTGCCGGCCACATGATGACCAAGGCGAAACACTACAAGCGCGTGGCGATCGCGGGCACCGCCATGTCGGCGCTGATGGGCCTGCTGCTGGCGCTGATGACGCCGTTGCCGCTGTGGGCGCTGCTCACGATGCTCGGCCTGTTCTCCATCGGCCTCGGCACGGTGTTTCCCGTCAGCCTTGTCTCGATCCAGAACGCTGTGCCGCGGCCGCAGATCGGGACTGCGACCGGCGCCATGAACTTCTTCCGCGCGCTGATGGCGTCGTTCACCGTTGCCGCTTTCACCACCATCCTGCTGATGGCGCTGGGTGCGGATATCTCGATCACGGGCGAACATGCCGCCAGCACACATCCGATCGCAGCCAGCGATATGGTCAGCGCCTTCCGTTACGTGTTCGAAGCCGCGGCAGCCTTGCTGGCGCTCTCGACACTGTTCCTGCTGCTGATGGAGGAGCGCCCGTTGGCAGGGCCGGCAAAGGCGAAGCCGTCACTGGTTTCGGAATAGCAAAGCCGTCATCCGACTTCAGAAATATCCCGTTTCAACGCGAGCCAAGGCGATGTCCTTGAAGCGGTTCGAGCGAGGCTGCCACACTCGCAATATTCCCGTTGTGGCCGGTGGTAAATGAGAGGGAAAGCTGGCCTGGCTGCATGCGCCAGGTTCAGATGCCATCAGGGGGCGCGTCAATGCTTCAGGTTAAGCGCAAACCGAGATGCAGACGATACCCGGCTCCACGATACTCTCAAGTCTCGCCGCCGCCTATTCGGGCGCATCACGTCGCTGGCATTGTCTTTGGTGCCTGACCCGCGGGTAGCTCGTAGGAGGACGCGGCGACCCCGTCTTTGCTCGGAGCGAGCTCACACATAGTTACCGCATGATTAATTCATAATTGAGGCTGTTGGTGAACCTTCCTGCAACCTCTACCGTCTAGGTTGAGTTCAGTTTCAGGGGGACGGCGTGGAAGAAATCTGCGGCCGTATGAGGAGATTTCCGTGTTGCGTTTGATTTCGAAATTTATCGACGATGAATCCGGTGCAACTGCCATCGAATATGCGCTGATTGCTGCCGGTATCAGCCTCGCGATTATCGTCGCTGTGCAGGGTCTCGGCACCACGCTCAACGGGCGTTACGCCGCCGTGAATACATCGCTGAAATAGGGCAGTGAAGACCGGTCGATACCGGGGGCTCCGCCACTGCAAGCGATAATGGACGTGGCTGTCTTGTCGAACGCAATGTCGTGAATGTCCTGTCGATTGCGCTGCTGCTACCTATATGATCATGCGCGGGCCTCAAGCCCGCGCATTTTCATATGGATGATCATGATGATATTGAATTCGCGTTTGAATCTTTCGGCATTCGCCGGTTTGGGATTTGCTGCATTCGTCCTCGCGGGAGCGACACCGGCCTCGGCGGCTGGTGCGCAATACTGCATCGCCCAGAGCGGTTCCAATGGCGCGGCCTCGTATGTCGGCAACTGCATCTATTCTGATTATCAGCAATGCCTCAATGCCGCAGTCGGTACGCGAGGCAATTGCGTAGGTAATGTTGAGTATCGCGGCGGAGCTGCCACGGAAGCGGCGCCACAAGGTCGCCGGCGCGCGCGTTGAGCGATCGCCGGTTCGTGAAGGACGCATCTATGACGATAAGGATTCGCGGGCTCGTATGGGTCTTGGCTGCGATTGCAATCGCAGCGGCCACATTGCCGGCTCCGGATCCCGTGCAGGCGCGGCCATCTGTCGCGGCCCGCTCCGGCATTCCGCCATTCTGCGTGTTGACTGGCGGCCCCCGCGGGCCCGGCAGTGTGCCGCAGATCTGCCGGTTCTTCGACTATCAGCAGTGCCTGCAGGCCGCGGCTGACCTGCGCGGCAATTGCGTGGTCAATATCGACTATCCCGGCAAGATCACCGGTGCGCCGGGCGCGGCGTGGTCGCAGCCGCCGCGATAGCCAGTGCGTTGATCCTGCGGTCAAAGTTTCGCAATAGGGACTAAAATCTGAATTTAGGATTTTTAGCCTTGACAGCGTCGCGCTGTCGAAGTAGCTTTACGGCATGCTCCACAATTGGGTTCGCAGCTGGCAGCCGGGTGAGCGCGTCGGATCGAGTCTGTTAACCGGTGATCCGGTGAAGCCCGTAAAGTCGGAACATCGGTCCGCATCTCGCGTTGTTTTCTGCATGATGCCGCAAGGCATTCAACAGCAAGCGAAACGAGGACGCCATGGCAACAAAGCAAAACGGGCCGATCGTCGAAAACGCGACCGAGGCACGCCAGGCCGAACCGGGCCCGTCGATCCTCGCGCTTCTGGCGATCAGCATCGGCCTCGCAGTGCTGATCCTCGGCGTGGTCTGGTTTGTGTTCTTCAGGACGTGATCACCTGCGGCGATCGGCCGATCAATTCAGTCAGTTCGGCACTCTCGACTGACTGCAGCAACGAGTTCCCGACATGGACCGAAAACCAATAGCCCGTCCGGCGAAAAAGCCTGCGCGGGCCGCTGTTGTGAGTAGCGCTGTTCCAAAAGCGACTGCGGCGAGGAAACGCGTTAACAAGCCGAAGGCAAGGAAGTCTGGCGCGACGTCAAGCGCCGTTGATGCAGTCATCGCGGAAGCGGCGGCTGCAAAAATCCGCGCCAGCGTGGATGCTCGAAAGAAGACCATAGCGGCAACGACAGTCTTCGCAGGACCTCCGCGCGCAAAGCGGCGAACCGCTGTCGATCAGCCCCCACGATTTGCCGCCCGACGCGCCGCTCACCGTTCGCGTCACCCGTGCCATCGCATGCGAACTCGATTTGATCGAGAGGATTGTCGGGCGCACGTGCGTGAATGAATCGCTGCGTACCGAGGCAGAGCGCCGCGCCCGCACGCTTGCTTCATTGGCGCGCACATTGACCGAACTGAAAAACGTGCAGGGCGGTACCAATCAAAGGCCTGCCGAAGATGACGATCGTCCCCGGGATCTCGATGAACTCCGTCGACGCATTTCTCAACGTCCTGCAAGACGGCTTGGCGACAGACAGCCAGTTCCTCTCGACGGCAATGACGCGCAGTGAAATTTCCTGAGTGAGTGCTGGGACGTCTTTGCGCATACGCATCAGGTGCCGCCTGACCTCGCGCCGAATGGCGCGCCATGACTGACCTGGCTGATGATTGGCGGTCGAGGGGCGGGCAAGACCCGCGCCGGAGCTGAATGGGTGCGCGCGCAAGCGCTCGGTCAGGCACCGCTGGCGATGGAAGCGGCGGGCTGCATTGCGTTGGTTGGTGAGGCCGAACACGAGGTGCGTGAGGTCATGATCGAGGGCGTATCGGGGCTTCTCAACGTGCATCCGCATCGTGAGCGACCGGTCTGGATCCCGTCGCGCAAACGGCTGGATGGAGCAATGGCGCTAAGCGGAAGCGACTTTCGACATGCTGCAATTCGGGCTGCGGCTGGGTAGCCAAGCACAACGTCGGCTAGATCGCGCTCGCTCCGGCGTGCCGCTGATGCTGCTCGGAATTCCCGGCGACAACACATTCGCGAATTTCCAGGAGGCGAACCGGGTGTTCTTCCGCCAGACCGTACTGCCGCTGGCGACGCGCACCGGCAACGCGCTGGCGCAATGGCTCGCGCCTGCGTTCGGCGATGGCATCCGCATCGACATCGACACCGACCGCGTGGACGCGCTGGCGTCGGACCGCACCGCGCTGTGGGAGCGCGTCATCTGCGCGGATTTCCTGACGCTGAACGAGAAGCGCGAAGCGGTGGGCTATGCGCCGGTGGAGGGCGGGGACCGGCTGGGCTAGGGGCGGGACCTTCGTAGCGACCACCTCAAGAATGATTTCGAGCACCTTTGCAGGGCGACCAGATGTCCTCTGGTCTGTTCGTCCCGTTTGCCATCGCCTGGAAAGCGGTAAACCAATTCATGGAGACCGATGGCGAATTGCCGGATAGAATCGAATGGATTGCGGCAAACGATTTGCCTCCGGGAACTTTTCCCGTTCCGTAACGACCCGGGACGTAATGACAGTCGGCCGCTGAGAGGGTTCCGTGATGCCCTGCACTTACGTCATCCCCGATCTGCACGGCCGCCGCGATTTGCTCGATCGCGCGCTGGCTGAGATCGAGACGCATCGGGCCGGCGAAAATGCCACCCTCGTCGTGCTCGGCGATTACGTCGACAAGGGGCCGGACTCGCGCGGCGTGATTGCGCGGTTGCGGGCGGGGGTGGCACCTGGCCTGCGGGTGGCGATGCTCAAGGGCAATCACGATGCGCTGATGGTTGCGGCATTGCGCGGCAATGTGCCGATGGAGAACTGGCTGGCGAAAGGCGGTGATACCGCGCTGTCGTCCTATGGCGGTGATGCGGCGTATGTCCCGATGCATGATATCGACTGGCTCGACGGCCGGCCGCTGTGGCACATCGATGCGCACCGCATCTATGTTCATGCCGGCGTCGATCCCGCGCTGCCGCTGGCGCAGCAGAATCCGTCGGTTCTGATGACCAAGCGCTATGCGGATGATGACGCATCCGGCCATGATGCAGGAGAGGGCGCGCGCCATGTGGTGCATGGCCATGACCGCCATCCCGATGGGCCGTTGCTGAAAGGCGGCCGCACCAATCTCGATACCTATGCCTGGAGAACCGGCCGGCTGGTGGTCGGCGTGTTCGATGACGCGCGACCGGGCGGGCCGGTGGAGCTGATCGAGATGATCGCTGCGGCGATCTGAGACCCGAGGCGACCTCCTGACATTGTTGGCGTCTGCCGTTGTCGCGTTGCGCGACTGCATCTGTTTGAATGAATGACCGCCATGTCCGACCTCATCGAGATCTTCACCGAGCGCGGCGACCTCGCGCATCTCGCGCTGTTCCTGTGGGCGAGCTCGTAACGGCGCAGCGGCTCGATTGGCTCCAGGTCGCGCATCCGGTTTAATCCCAGATGCCGCAAGATCCGGCTGACGGTAGCGGCCGAGATCGCGAGTTCTACGGCGATCTGCTTGCCCGTAAAGCGTTGTCGGCGCAGGCTTTCGACTTGCTCGACGATTACCAACGGTGTCGGTCGATAAAGGCGTTGCGGCCGGGACGAGCGATCCATCAGACCCGCCAATCCTTCGGCCTTGAAGCGTTCGACCCACTTCCGGGCCGTCCGCGGGCAGACCCCTGCGGCACGTGCGGCGGCCTTCGGTGTCTGCCCGCTCAAGACTGCTTCTACCAATCGTTCTCGACCGAGCGGCGTCAAACGGGCATTCTTGTCGATGTTCATCCGGTCCCTCCGTTGAACACTGAAGCTTCGCAACCTCAGTTTCCTCGGTCCGGACCGGGTGGACAACCTCTTGAAAGCTCACATCTAGTGCAGCTCGGCGCGATCGATCGGCAGGTGCAGCCGCGCGGCGCGCTCGTCGCGATCCTGTTTGCGGAATTCGCACTCGCGCTGTTCGAAGGCGATCATTTCCTGCTGCGCCTGTTGCAGGAACTTCTCGTATTTCGTCATCGGTGGTCGCGTATGTCTCATCGCGTCAGCTCCGTGCTGTCACTCTACCGGAATACCGAACCATAACGCCCTTCAGGCCAACGGGTTCAATGCGCCAGATCAAATTTCATGTTGCAGTTCGGCGAGGCATCATCGTTCCGGCCGCGGCTTGCTGAACCGATATGCCGGCGGCAGTTTCAGTTGCGGCAGGTCCGCAGGCTTGTCCGGAAAGTAGAATTCGCTGCCGCGCAGCCATCGTGCCTGAAAGTGATTCCAGAACAGGATGGCATCCATCTGCCAGGTGAATTCGAAGACACGCCAGCGGCCGTTGCCGCCGATCCGCTCGCCGGTGGGATTGAAGGGGAAGCCGTTCAGCTTGCAGATCTCGTCGATCTCGAACCAGTTCTCGCGCACATAGCTGTCTTCAAGCGCGATGATACGGGCGATCTGGCCGCCATCGATACCTGCCCGTACCACGCGGATAGAAGCCATGCCGCTTCATCAGAAATTCCGGCAGCCGCGCGATGCCTTTGGCGATGCGCTGGGCTTCGTCGGATGTCAGCTTGTCGTGGCCGAAACTGTATTTCTGCAGGTCGTCGCGGCTGTAGACCCACGCCACCGTGACGCCATTGGCATCGACCACGCGAAAGCTCTCAGCGTTGTCGCTCTCGACCCGCCACGGCGGTGGGAAACGTCTCTTTTGGCCCTCTGACGGCATTAGAACAAAATAAGAACATTGCGGCCGGGCGGTCAACCCGGAGCGGCGGCAAACCCCACCCAAAAATCAGTTTTTACAATGCGTTACGGCATCGCCGTACCGCTCCTTCACCCGTGTCTTACCAAGAGCAGCAGATGATCTTCGACCACAACCAGAGCGCGCCCGAAATCAAGGCCGGCATTCCCTCCGGCGATGCGCAGGACGTCTATGACGCGATGATGCGCACCTTCGAGGACTTCAAGTCCGAGAACGACGCGCGCATCGCCAGCATCGAGAAACGATCGGGCGATGTCCTTGTCGAGGAGAAGGTGGCGCGTATCGATGCCGCGCTCGACGCGCATCAGCGCCGCCTCGATCAGTTGTCCCTGAAGGGCGCGCGGCCCGCACTCGCTGCGGACAGCGCCGCGCGCCCCCAACCTTCCGAGCACAAGTCGGCCTTCGATGCCTATGTACGATCCGGCGAGAGCGATGGGCTGCGACAGATCGAGACCAAGGCGATGTCGATCGGGTCAAACCCCGATGGCGGCTATCTGGTGCCTGTCGAGCTGGACACCGTGATTGGCGAACGGCTGGCGATGATTTCGCCGATCCGCAGCATTGCAGGCGTGCGCCGGATTTCCAGCGGCCTCTACAGGAAGCCGTTCACGACGTCGGGGCCGGCAACGGGCTGGGTCAGCGAAACGGCGGCGCGCCCGCAGACCAATTCGTCGACATTCGATGTGCTGTCGTTCCCCGCGATGGAGCTTTACGCCATGCCGGCGGCAACCGCGACGCTGCTCGACGATGCGGCCGTCAATCTCGACGACTGGCTGGCCGGAGAGATCGATCAGGTCTTTGCCGAGCAGGAGGGCATGGCCTTCGTCTCTGGCGACGGCGTCAACAAGCCGAAGGGCTTTCTGAGCTATACGACGGTGGGGAATAGCGCGTGGAGCTGGGGCAATATCGGCACCATCGCCACGGGCGTTGCCGGCGCCTTCGCGGCGTCGAACCCCTCTGACAGCGTGGTCGATCTGATCTATGCGCTGAAGGCCGGCTATCGCCAGAACGCGAGTTCGTGATGAACCGCCGGACGCAGGCCACCGTCCGCAAGTTCAAGGACTTCACCGGCAACTATCTGTGGCAGCCGCCGGCCGCGGCCAGTGGCCGCGCCAGCCTGATCGGCTTTCCGCTGGCCGATACCGAGGACATGCCGGACATCGCCGCCGGCTCGCTCTCCATCGCCTTCGGCGATTTCCGCAGGGGCTATCTGATCGTGGACCGCCAGGGCGTGCGGGTGCAGCGCGATCCCTATAGCGCCAAGCCCTATGTGCTGTTCTACACCACCAAGCGGGTCGGCGGCGGGGTGCAGGATTTCGACGCGATCAAGCTGCTGAAGTTTGCGGTGAGCTGAAAGACGGACGGTTGGCGCGGGCGATGTGTCGTCGCCCGCCGCTTTCTCTTTGTTGGAGCATGATCCCTCGACAAACGAATTCGTTTGTCGGCGAAAACCGGGAATCTACTTTTCGGGATCAATCTCTATGGTTCAGCAATAGCGGTAGTTGCAGCCAAATTGCTGGCGGCCAGCAAGCAGCTCCGGCGGCACACCATAGTGGCTGTAGTAGTAGAAAACCTGCGGCGGACCGAAATAGCGGTAAACCTGAATTGGAGCTCCGACCGGGGACGAATAAGTGGTGACCTTGTCGAAAGGCGGGGATTCGACGGCAAGGTAACGCCCGCCGCCAACACGCGGCGCCGGCTCCGCCATCTGACCACTTCCATAGCGCGGAGTGCCCGGGAGATCGGCGGCTGCCGCCGGCAGCGTCACGGCAGCAGCGATGCAAGCGAAGGCGAACTGACGCAGCACGACGGGCATTCCTTCTGATCAAGGCGTCGCTGCGCGAGAGCGATGGCGACGGTTGTGCGATGGATGTTTGCCAGAAAGAGCTTGTGCGAGGCTGATCGGACCTGCGCGGCGTGTATCGCAGAGAGGCCGGATGTCGCCGCCGGCTTGCTCTCCATCGCCTTCGGCGATTTCCGCCGTGGCGATCTGATCGTGGATCGCCAGGGCTTGCGCGCGCTGCGCGATCCCTGCAGCGCCAAGCCCTGCTGTTCTACGCTAATAAGCGGGTTTGGCCCGCGCGCCGAGCGACCGACATGGACTGCAACACGCAAGCGGCTGGAATGGCCCAACGGTGCCGTCGGGCAGGTGTTTTCTGCTGATGATCCCGAGAGCGTGCGTGGTCCGCAATTCGAAGCGGCATGGTGCGACGAGCTGGCGAAGTGGCGTTATGCGGAAGCGGCTTTCGACACGCTGCAATTCGTATTGCGGCTCGGCGTGCGACCACGGCAATTGATCACCACGACACCGCGGCCTTTGCCCATCATCAAGCGGCTGCTCGCCGATCCGCGCACGCGGGTGACGCGAGCGCCGACATCAGCCAACAAGGATTATCTCTCACCGACCTTTCTCGATACCGTCGTCGGCCGCTATGCTGGCATGCGGATGGGGCGGCAGGAGCTGGATGGCGAGCTGATCGAGGACCGGCCGGATGCGCTGTGGTCGCGGGCGCTGATCGAGGCGTGCCGCGTGGTGGAGTCGCCACCGCTGAAACGCATCGTGGTGGCGATCGATCCGCCGGGCACATCGCGCAAGGGCGCGGATGCCTGCGGCATCGTCGCGGTGGGCCGCGCCGAGAGCGGCTGGTTCTATGTGCTGGAAGATGCTTCTGCGGTTGGGCTGTCGCCGTCCGCCTGGGCGAGCAAGGCGGTAGCGCTGTATCGCCGGCTCAATGCCAACAACATCGTCGCCGAAGTGAATATGGGCGGCGAGATGGTGCGCGCGGTGCTGCGCGAGGTTGATCACACGGTGCCGCTTAAGGAAGTGCATGCGACGCGCGGCAAATATCTGCGCGCCGAGCCGGTGGCGGCGCTCTATGAGCAGGGCAAGGTGAAGCATGTCGGCTGCTTCCCTGATCTTGAAGACGAGATGTGCGGCTTCGGAGTCGAGGGATTATCGAGCGGGCGGTCGCCGGACAGACTCGACGCCATGGTGTGGGCATCACCTCCCTGATGAGCAATGTCGCCAGCGGCGGGCCGCGCATACGGTTGTCGTGACAATCGGACGAAGCCACGGAACCATTCCCCCGCTGCCGTCGTTACCTCCATTCACGCAAGCTTTGGGAGAACGACAATGAGACTGACCGAACGCGTCGCGTGTGCGGCGGTGATTGCCGCGATGGGGACCTTTGCGGGATCGGCAGCCCGGGCTGCTGACCAGACCTTCACGGGGGTCGTCACCATTCTCGATCGCACCACCAGCGAAGTGGTGATCAAGCAGGCGCCGGCCGGGGAAACCATTGGCGCGAATACGCCGGGGGCGCTGGAGAAATTCAGGCTGCGCACCGTGCCGGAGTCGCTGCATGCCGGCGAGCGTGTGACGGTGACCTATACCGAGAGCAATGGCGTCAAGACGATCAGCAATGTGACCGAGAAGAAAGACTAGGCGATACGGGCGCATGAAATGCTTCCGCATGCGCCCGTACGCTTGATGCAGACAGGTTCAATCCTTCAGCACGAATTTCTTGCGCAGCTCGGCCGCCACTTCGTCGGCGAGCTGCTGCGCATAGGTGGCGTGTTTTGGCGCGGTGATCACCATCGGCCGCCAGCCGAGCGCGGCATCCCTGCGGACCGAGACATAGACGCCGCCGACAACAATGCGCTGGGCGATCATTTCCTCGAGTTCGGCTTCGGTCTTTTCTTCTTTTCGCACAACCGGCTTCCCGCGCTGTCCTGTGAAAGCTACCGCTTTAATTGGGGCGGCGTTTCGAAAATGCAGTTCACAAGAATGAGAGACGCCGGCTCCGCGATGTCGCAGTCGAAGGCACCGTCACAATCCACACATGCCGCAGCGCGGCAGACGTGTTCCGCGGCGCCTCTCAGGCGCAGATCTCAGCAATAGCCGTAGAAGCCGCAGCCATAGGGCGCGCGGCTGAAGATCGTTTCGGATCCGGTGCCGTAATAGTTGTGGTAATAATAGGAATTCGGCTTGCCGTAATTGCCGTGCACGATGGAGGGGATAAAGACCTCCGGCGCATATTGCACGATCGGTTCTTCCATCGGCCTTTCGTCCTTGACCACCACCACGCGGCGGCTCTTCACCACCGGCTCGTCGAACAGCCGGCCGATGCGGCCCTGGCCGGCCATGTCGGCCGCCTGCGCGCCCGCGGTCAGGGCCATCGCGACGGCGGTGAGAGTGAGCAGGCGCAGCATCTGTGACATCCCCATGATTCGCGGATCATAGCGGAGAACCTTTCACGGATCTTAACGACGGCGGCCTTGCGCTCGGGAGCGCCGCCGTCAGAGCGGCGTGCCCCAGGCGCGCGCGGTCTGCAGGATCCAGTCGCGATACAGCGTCAGCGGCGTCACGCCGGTGAGGCCGCCGCAGCCGGCGGCGTTCTTCGCGCCGGTGGACCACGACACCACGCCGATGACGACGTTGCGGCCGTTCTGCTGTTGCAGCACGGGCCCGCCGCTGTCACCGGTGCAGGCGCCGAGGCCCTCGCGTGCGTTGTCGGTCGAGGGATCGACCAGTCTTATCTGCAACTTGCCGGGATGGCTGGTGGAGGTGAGCTGCGCCGCACGCACGGTGCCGCCGCTCTTGCCGTCACCGCGCGCGGCGACGCCGATGCCGGCCACGGTGTAGCTCTGCCCGGCGGCGAAGGGCTCGGTGGGCACGCCGAGCGGCAGCGCGGCCTTGCCGGGCAGGGGATCTGCGAGCTGCAGCAGCGCCACATCGGCGCTGGCGCGATGCGCCTTGATGCCCTGCGCATTGAACCCGGGATGATCGGCGACGCGTTTCACCGCCAGCAATTGCGGCTGCCGCTGCGCGTCATAGAGCACGATCTTGTAGCTGGCGCCGGGCGTCACGCAATGCGCCGCGGACAGAACCAGGGTTGGCGCGATCAGCGTGCCCGAACAGAAATTGCCGCGCGAGCCGACAATGGTGATCACCGCGCGGCCGATCTCGTCATCGCGCACCGCCGCGCCGCCGACGAGGGCGGAGGCGGGCACGGATATTGACGCGATGAGACTGCTGGCAATGGCAATGCGGGCAATGGCGAGAGAGTGCCTGATCGCGCGAGCGCGCGGCGTTGGGCCGGCGCGCGGCGGCATGCAGGAACCTGTCTGAATCATGGCGGGGATGTCAGCCGCACGGCCCCGCGATGTCAATTCCCCGATTGGTCACACGAGCATCCCGGAGTTCCCCGTGTCCGCCATTCCTTTGGTGCCGCGCCGGCGAGCCGCTGTCGCTTGCCGAGGGCTGAGAATTTCTGCGTGTCGAGCACGATGACGATGACGCCGTCATCGCCGCGCTGATCGCCGCGAGCCGCGCGCATGTGGAAGCGCTGACACGGCGCGCGCTGCTGACGCAGATCTTGCGGTTCGTGCTGGATGCAAGCATCGCCCGTCTTACATTTTCGTCGCGCAATGCTGCTACTTTTGGATTGTCATGCACACCAGCACGCGAGGGCCGTAACCCGGCCTGCAATATCGCTATGCGGTTCAGTCTTACGTTGCGCCCATCAAGATCAGTTCCGGCCTCCAGTTTGAAGGCCGTGGTGTGTGTCGTTCAACGGGACATCGGCTTCCATTTGTCGCCCCGGATCGCCAGCACAATCTGCACCACAGGCGTCAAAGTCCGTTCCGCGGGATCGTCGGCTGTCGCCTTCGACAGCCCGCTAGTCGATGAGGACGGTGCCGTTAGGCGCGAAATCGTAGAGACCATCACCGACTGGGGCTCCCGAGATCTCATCAGCGAGCGGAGCGTTGGGTGATGTCCTGCGCTGTCGCGGTGTAAGGCAGCAAAACAGCAACGATTGCGAATCTTCCGAGCATTATCGGGGCTTACTTTTGACGTTACTGCAATCCGGACAATTCAAGTCCCGTGGCAAGATGTTTTGCGGCGGATCGGTCAGATGGAAATATTGATTTTTATCGGTATCGATCCAGAGAAACAGATCCATTTTCTTCGCTGCTTCGCAGACCTGCCCCTGCATGCGCCTGCCCAGCATGAACAAGCGATCGCCTCCTGGGAGAGGAATACCGGAAAGCGTTGCCAACGGTGTGTTCGTGGAGGCCGAGTTCGGCAGCCACAGACTTGCTTGGCAATCCATCCGCGCATCGCAGGATCGCGCGGCATCGCTCGGATAGCGATCGGGCAGCGCGATGACGACGAACTTGCCTCTCCAAGTACGCTCGCTCCTGCGGACTAAGCACCAACGGCGCGATCGGCCGGCCTGGCTCACCTGCATTAGTCACGAGTGCTCTCCTCTGTAGAGATTCGAGCTATCAACTAATGTGCTGAACTTGCGTTCCAGATGACTCGTTCCTGATAGTGGGCGGACGATTGCAACCCGACCCGATGGGCCTCGGTCGGCCTGCAGCAGGGCTCCGGTTGTTCATGATTGCGTCGGAGTCTATGGCGACGATCCGTTTGTCCGACGCCGGGGAGGGGTGGGATGAGCGGGTGAGCGAGTGGCCGATATGCGGGAGCTCGCCGCACATGTCGCCTGCAGTCATCGCCGAGGAAGCTTCGGTTTCGATCAGGAAGGCGGTGTCGGAAGGGCACGTCGGCGCAGCCTGATGCTCACTTACCGCCGGTGACATCGAGGAAAGTGTTGGTGATGAAAGACGCCTCGGCGCCTGCCAGCCACAGGATCGCCCGCGCAACTTCTTCAGGTTGGCCGCCTCGGCCCATCGGGATCGAATCCCTGACGCGATCCACGCGTCCGGGCTCTCCGCCGCTCGCATGCATGTCGGTATAGATGTGTCCGGGGCGAATGCATGCGACGCGTATGCCATCCCGCGCGACTTCCTTGGCGAAACCGATGGAGAATGTCTCGAGAGCGCCCTTCGACGCAGCGTAGTCGACATATTCGTTCGGACTGCCGAGCCGGGCCGATGCCGATGAGATGTTGATCACGACGCCGCCGCGCCCGTTGTGACGATACGACATGCGCTTCACTGCCTGCTGGGCACAGAGGATAGGGCCAATCGCATTGACGGCGAAGATGCGCTGCATCCGCTCGAATCCGAGATCCTCCATCCGGGACTGCCGCGCAAGCATTGCGGCGTTGTTCACCAGCACATCGATCCGGCCGAACACACGGTCGATCTCGGCGAATAGCTGGGCGACCTGCTCTGGATCCGCGCTATCTGCGCGCACGGGTAAAGCCCGACGCCCAGCAGCTTCAACGTCAGCCGCCACCGCAAGGGCGGCAGACTCATTGGAGACGAAGCTGATCGCGACATCGTAACCTTGTGCGGCAGCAAGCCGCGCAGTCGCCGCGCCTACGCCGCGACTTCCACCCGTTATCAGAATGAGCGGCGCCTGTGAGACGGTATCCATTTGGCGAACCTTCATGGTGGTGAGGTGAAAACTGATCGACATTGCCGGCGACAGGCCGATGATCTCGCTGGCGGCATTCGGCTGCGGCACCACGGCGCAAATGACCCATGCGGAAGCCGCAGCGTCATGCCTGCTGTCCGGACGAATGCGACGCCGCACCCGCGTCGACGTCGTCGCTCAGATGCCGCGAGAGCGCGATCACGAACGGGCAGATCGCCAGCGCCGTCATCGCGGTCGCGGCCGTTGCCGTCGCGGGGCCGAACGCATCGCCCAGAAAACCATAGAGAACGGGGGCACCGGCGCCCGCGCCGATGGTGCCCGTATAGAACAAGGCGAATGCACGCTCGGTGCGATGGGGCGGGGTCAGTTCGGGAACCGTTCCATACAGCACCGATGACGTGCCGTTGAGCATCACCCCCAGCGCCGGCAGAAGGACGATGGCCGGGACAAGCGGCAGCACCAGAACGCCGACAATCAGAACGGCCGTAGCAACCTCGGTGAAGAGGACGGTGCGCCGGGTGCCGATCTTGTCGCCAAGCCAGCCGCAAGCAAACTTGCCGGCGGCCCCGCCGATGAAAACAAGTGCCAGAGCAAAACCGATGGTGGGAAGCGTCGCTCCTTTTGCAATCAGTAGAAATGGCAGAAAGGCGAGGAAGCCCATTCTGACGGCGCTATCGAGCATTCCGATCGCCAGCAGCCAATAAAACCCGCCCCGATTTCGGCCCGTCTGGCTGGATCGTTCCTTCGCATCAATTGCATGTCCTTTGTCGACCGCCGGCATCCACACAGCCATGGCGAGGGACACCGCGATGCCCGCGACAGCGAGAGCGAATACGGCGTGTTGCCAGGCGACGCTGACAAGCAGCAGGGACATGAGCGCCGGGATGGCCGCCTTTCCGAGATCGCCTGTGAAATTGTAGACGCCAAGCGGCCTGCGCGCCGCGCGCCCATAGGCGCGCGACACGGCGGCGGACGCCAGAGGGTGTTGGGTGCTTGAGCCTGCGCCTGCCAGCGCAAGCGCCAGGCACAGTCCGACAATGCCGCCGGAGAGGCCCGCGAGCGCGTAGCCCAGTGCTGCCAGCGCTGTGCCGCAACAGAGAATGATTTTGGCGTCGATGCGCTCCGCAAGATGCCCTGCCGGAATTTGCAGACACGCCATGGTGCCGGAATAGAGCCCGCGCAAAATGGCGAGCACGCTGTAGCTCAGTGCGAATTCGGCCTGCCAGATCGGCAGCAGCACATAGATCACGTCGGTGAAGCCGTCGTGCAGGGCGTGATTGAGCCCGGTGAGCGCAAGCGTTCGCGCGGCGCGTGTCTGGTTCGGAGCCGACGTGGCGGAGGTCGTGGTCTCGTGCTGTGTCATGGGTCTTCCGGGGCTGGCTCCGAAGTTGCAGAAAATCTGAAGATTGGCGTGCCGGATTTGAGTCGGACGCGCAAAACGCTGCTAAAAGTCACCATGAACGAGACTTGCGACTGTCACAAATCAGTAATACTCAAGTTATGGGTTAGAAATTCTCAATCATGTCCACCTTTGTCGCGCGCCGTAGTCTGCCGCCGCTGAATGCGGTCCGCGCCTTCGAGGCTGCCGCCCGTCTCGGGAGTCTGAAGGAGGCGGCCGTCGAGCTCAGCGTGACGCATGGCGCCGTCAGTCAGCAGATCCGCCTGTTGGAAGACTGGTTGGGTGCTCCGGCGCTGTTTCGCCGCTCGGTGCGACGGGTCGTGCTGACGCCTGGCGGCGCCGCACTGCTGGCCGAATTCGGGCCGGCCCTCGATCGCATTTCGGCTGCCGTGCAGCAGCATCGAACCAGACGGCTTGATGCGCCGTCCATCGTGCTGCATGTCAACGCGCTTGCGACCTTCAGTCTGCGATGGCTGTTACGACGCATGGGCGCGTTTCGTGCGGAGCATCCCGACATCGAGGTCCGTTTGAGTACGTCGAACGAGACGATCGACGCCCTGGCCGAGCCGTTCGACGTCGTGATCAGAGGAGGGCCGGACACCTTTCCCGGCTACACGTCGCGTTTTCTGTTCGGGGAACGACGGCTGCCAGTGTGCAGTCCGGCCATTCTGGATCGGGCGCCGCTGACCGACATTCGCGATCTGTCGCGCCATACGCTGCTTCATGTCTCGTCGATGGCCCGACTTTGGCGCGACTGGTTGACCGAGGCCGGGGAGCCCGCCCTTCGCCCGGAGGCATCCCTGACCTTCGATCATTTCTACCTGACCATACAGGCAGCGATCGATGGGCTCGGCGTGGCGATGGGGCCGACCGCGCTGGTCGCCGATGATCTTGCGGCCGGGCGATTGATGACGCCGTTTCCGGATATCAGTCTCTCGGCGCGAAGCTACTTCGCCTATCTGCCGGAAGCGCGACGGACCGATCCACATATCGCCGTGTTCTGCGACTGGCTCGAGCAACAAGGCCGCGATCTCGTCCGCAGCTAGCCGTCGCTGCATTGCTTCCTCCCGGGGCTCATCGCAATGACAACTGCACTCATCACCCGCGCGTCCCTCGTCGCCGAGGCGCGGAGCTGGATCGGCACGCGCTATCAGCACCAGGCGTCGCTCAAGGGCGTCGGATGCGACTGCCTCGGCCTCGTGCGCGGCGTCTGGCGTCATTGCATCGGCAGCGAGCCGGAAGCGCCGCCGCCTTATGCGCCGGACTGGGCCGAGGCATCAGGCGAGGAAGCGCTGGCGCAGGCGGCGCTGCGTCATCTGGTGCCCATCGCGTTGAATGAGTTCAGCGCCGGCGACGTGCTGCTGTTTCGCTGGCGCGACGGCTATGTGGCCAAGCACGCGGCGATTGCGAGCGGCGAGGGCACCATGATCCACGCCCATGACGGCGCCGCCGTCTGCGAAGTCGCGCTGACGCCGTGGTGGCGGCGGCGTCTGGCCTATGCGTTTCGGTTTCCCGGAGTCACTTGATGCCGGGCGCGTGGGGCGGAATCCATCACACGCGTAACGTCGCTTCCGGCTGCATCTTCATTCATCGCGACACGTTCCTGTACCAGCATCGCGAATGATTTCTGGGCGTCATATCGATCGCTGTCGGCTTTCCAGACACATCGCGTCTCCGAAAAGACATTACCGCCTTTCAGCGGAAGAAGAACGACACCTGCAATATGCGCGGATGTCATGGCGCGTGGAACCAGGGCGACGCCAAGACCGTGAGCGACGGCCGAGATCACGCTGACCCAATGCCGCACCTCATGAATGACCGTCGGCGAAAAGCCGGCAGACTGACAGGCCTCCAGAATGGAATTGAAATAGGCGGGCGAAGCCGAGCGACCGAACAGGATAAACTCCTCGCCGGCCAATTTATCGAGTTGTACGGATCGTTTGGTGGCGTAGCGATGATCGCTGGGAAGACAGGCAAGAAGCGGCTCCCGGCAAAAGCGAAATCCGTCAAGGCCATCGGGCGTCTCAAGACCGTTGATAAAGCCGAAATCAATCTCGTCGCGCTTGAGGGCGGTTATCTGCTCAGCCGTATTCAGTTCCTGCAACCGCAACTCGATGCCGGGATGCAGCTGTCGGAACGATCGAATGATGGCAGGCAGGCCGCGATAAAGGGTCGAGCCGCCAAAGCCGACGCGCAACAAGCCGCCTTTCTCATGGTCGACTGCTCGCACAAAGTCGCGAACTTCCTCGACGCGACGGAGCAGAAAAGTCGCCTCCGATTGAAGTGCGCGCCCCGCAACCGTCAGCTCGACATTGCGGCTGTTGCGTTGAAAGAGCTTGGTGCCGAGGCTTTCCTCAAGCTGCCTGATGGCCAGACTGAGAGGCGGTTGAGAGATGGAGAGCCTCTGGGCGGCGCGCCGGAAATGGCGTTCCTCGGCCAGAACCAGAAAGTACCGCAGCAATCGCAGTTCCATCGCCGTCTCCGCGGATTGATATGTTCTGTGGATCGATCAACACACAATAGTATTGGACGCTATCGGTCCGCCGCGGTCAACTGACTCCCAGAAAGCAAAAAAATCCGGGAGGACATCGAATGAATCGACCGAGGATGGCTGGCTTCGCCATGGCGATGGTTGCTGCGAGCCTCGCAATGGCGTGCAGCTCGGCGGCGAGAGCCGAATATCCGGATCGCCCCGTCAAACTCATTGTCCCCTTCGCTGCGGGCGGCCCCACCGATGCGCTGGCCCGCAATCTCGCCGAAGGACTGCGCGTCCAGCTCAAACAGACAGTGGTGGTTGAAAACAAGGGCGGAGCCGGCGCCAATATCGGCGCCGAATACAGCCAATTCGCCGGCCGACGGCTATACCTTGATGTTCGGAACGTCAGGGCCTCTGGCCATCAATGTCAGTCTCTACAAGAAACTCAATTACGACCCGATCAAGAGTTTCGATCCCGTCATCATGCTCGGCAAACTCCCGAACGTGCTTTCCGCAGGTCCGGGATTGCCGGTCAGGGACCTCAAGGAACTGATCGCCTATGCCAAGGCCGGCAACAAGCTGAACTATTCGTCCTCGGGTGTCGGCGCCTCGACGCATCTGTCGGGAATTCTGTTCAATGCGGAAGCCGGCGTCGATCTGCAGCACGTCCCGTATCGCGGCGCCGCGCCAGCCATGACCGATCTGCTGGGCGGACAGGTCCCGCTCAGCTTCTCGGACGTCTACTCGTCCGCTCCGCACATCAAGGCCGGGGCGATTCGCGCGATCGGTGTCACGACACTTGAGCGCACCCCGCTGCTCCCCGACGTTCCCACGCTCAACGAACTTGGGCTCAAAGGTTTTGACGTGAGTGTTTTCTTTGGAATTGTCGTTCCGAAGGGAACGCCGCCCGAGGTCATTGCCACGCTCAACGCGGCATTCCGGGAGGCCATCAAGGATCCCGCCATCAAGGCTGCCATGGACCAGCAAGGCATTATTCCCGCCCAGTCACTCACCCCGGGCTATCTGGCCGAGTTCATGGCATCGGAGACGCTTCACTGGCGCAGCGTTCTCGCGCAGGTCGGATTCGAACAGCAGTAAGAGAATTCAGAAAAGAGATATCGACATGAACTATCAGCATCCTTCGTCCAATTTCTCCATGCCGTCAGAGCGGCTGGCCAGTCGCGAGGCCACAGCCGAGCGCTCGAAGAAGCTTGCGCCGGACTGTGCGGGCAGCAACTTCTTTGACATGGATCACAATCTGCAAGCGTTGCTGCTGCAATATATCGACGCCGCGCTGCTGGATCACATCCGTCCGCATCTCGACAGCCTCGGTGAACTGTGCGGCAACGAGCTCCACGATCTGGCCGACGCCTCCGAACGGCACCCGCCCGTCCTGCGGCAGCGCGATCGATACGGGCGCGACGATGAAACGGTGGAGTATCACCCGGCCTTTCAACGCATGGAAGAAATCGCCTACGCGCGCTACGGCATCCATGCCATGTCGTATCGGCCGGGGGTGCTTGGCTGGCCCGCGAAGTTTCCGCCGATCGTCAAATACGTCTTCCAGTACATCTTCTCGCAGACCGAATTCGGATTGATGTGCCCGGTCAACATCGCCGGCAGTTCTTCAGAACTCATTCGTCGCTACGGAAGCGACGAGGTTCGTGCCCGCTTCGTCGACCGCATGCTGTCGCAGGATATGAACCAGCTGTCCCGTGCGGCACAGTTCATGACCGAAAAGGCCGGCGGCTCCGACGTTGGCGCGGCCGAACTGACGGCGGTCCGGGATGGCGAAAACTGGCGGCTGTGGGGCGAGAAATGGTTCTGTTCCAATGTCAGCGGCGACGTGGTCGTGGTGCTGGCAAGGCCCGAAGGGGCCCAGGCTGGCGGCAAGGGCCTTGGCCTGTTCGCCATGCCCAAACATCTCGCGGATGGCACGCGTAACGCCTATCGGATCGTCCGCATCAAGGACAAGCTCGGCAGCAAGTCGATGGCCAGCGGTGAAGTCCGGCTGGAGGGCGCGGTCGCCTACCAGCTGGGTGACCTCAATCGCGGGCTCAAGCAGATGCTGGAGATGGTGAATTCGAGCCGGGCCTCGCACCTGGCACGCGCCGCCGGCATGATGCGGCGCTGCCTCAACGAGGCAATGGTTGCCACTCGCAACAGAAACGCCTTCGGCAAGAGCGTCATCGACCATCCCCTGATGCGCCGGCAGTTGCTGAAACTCATGGTACCGACCGAGCAGGCGTTGTCAGCACTGCTGTTTACCGCATCGGTCTCGGCCAATGAGGACCAGCCGGACGCACAGAAGATTCTGCGGATCATGACGCCGATCTGCAAGTATCGCGCTTGCCGGGACAATGTGACGGTCGCGACCGGATCGATGGAGGCCCGCGGCGGCAACGGCTATATCGAGGATTGGCCAAACGCAAAGCTCGTTCGCGACGCGCATCTCGGCGTGCTGTGGGACGGCACGAGCAACATCAACGCGCTCGATGCCATCCATCGATCGATCAAGAAGGAGCAGGCGCATCTTGTCCTTCAACAGGATCTCGAGAGCCGCCTCAAGCGCGCCGAAGGCCTTCCGGGCCAGTTCCGGACCCGCCTCGAAAACAGCGTGCGACAGGCATTTGCCTTCGCGGCCGAAATCGCCGCCGAGCCGGACAATGAACGGTTCTGCCGTCTCGCCGCCGGTCAGTTGTACCATGCGGTCACCATGGTGCTTATGGCTGAAGAGGGACTGCGCGCTGCAGCGGCAGGCGGCGATGCGCGCCGCCTTCTGCTCGCACGTTTCGTTCTCGAACATCGGCTGCAGAACAATGCGCCACTCAACATCGCTTCGCTGAAGTGGGAAGAAGAAGCCATTGACCTGCTGCTCAACGACGGTCCGGTATCGCTCGATAGAGCCACCACGCTGCTTGTCGCCTGATGGCCGGAGGTCGAATATCGAGGGGATCGCACGACGCGGTCCCCTCCGTTGAATGGCGTGCGGTCACTCTCTGATTCACCGGACGCCGGTCCTTCCGCGCTCGGAAGGATGGCGCGATGGCAGGACGGCCTGCGCGTGGCAGCCTAAAGCAGGCGAATTCGCTTCCTTGTTTATACCGCCCACGGTCTTCTCATCTGGATTTCCTATATGGGAATTGCCATGTTTGTTATTCGCGCTTCGGCTCTGAGGGAGATCGCGCCGACATACCGGCTTTATCGGGCCGGGATTTCGATCTGACTGCTTCAATGTGTGCGAAGAGGCGTTACCGAACACCAAACGGGAGATGAACCGATGGCCGGTATTGAAGCGAATATGCGCCAGGACATCGCACCAACGGTCATCGAACCAACGGACATCGACGCAGCGGCCGCTGCGAATCCTGTTCTCGGCCCGGCAGCATCCGCGATGTTGCGATATCTCGCTTCATTCGCCATGACCGCCCTCGCGACTGTGGCGGCGGTTGGTATCAATAGCAAGGTGGCGATACCCAATCTCTCGCTGGTATTTGTCATTCCCGTCATCGTCGCGGGACTGAGCTTCGGTTTGGGCCCGTCGTTCCTTTCCGCAGTACTCGGTGCTCTCGCATTTAATTTCTTTCTCACGGAACCTCGCTACAGTCTCAGCGTCGATGACCCGGCCAATATCTGGGCGATTGGACTTCTGTTCGTCGTTGGACTTGTCGTAAGCGGCGTGGCCTTCACCTCTCACCAGAGAGCGGCCGAGGTATCTCGGTTAAATCGGCAGGCGATCGTCTTGCAAGGCTACAGCCGTGACGTCGCTGCAGCCGACAGCGTGAAAGCGATCGTCTCGCTCACATGCCGGGCTCTTGCCGCGCTGTTTCACGCTCCTGTGGTGGTGATGCTCGTGTCAGGTGACAAAGTTATTCTTCTTGAGAAAACCGGCGACGCAGAACTGCAGGAGCCCGAACTGGAGGCGGCGCGTGCATCGCTCGCGACCGGAGGCACCATGCGCGGCGGCGTCTACCCGGACATCGCCTCGCGCTTTGACTTCTGGCCTGTACAGGCTGCCGGGGACAGCAATGCCGTTTTGGGAATCGCATTCGATCCTGATGAGCGTCCCGTCAAGCCAGACGTGCCCGTGAACGTCGTGCGAAGCGTATTGGCCATGGGGCTCGCCCTCCAGCATGCGCGGCCGACCCGCGATGTTGAGCTCCAGAGCTGAGGCGGCAGCTTCGCCAGCCGGGCCCTGCGGAGATTGATTGCGAACTGCTCCCCGTCCGCCCAGCCGAGAGCAACGAGAGATCGCGCCTGTCCATCGCGCCTCGGGCTTCGCATGCGTGCAGAAATCTCCTGATGGGTGAACTGCGCGTGTCGGCACTCCGATAACAAGACGAGAGAATTTGTAGCAGGTGCCCGCGTACGCGCGGTGTCTGGCCCATGCGTTCCGCTTTCCCGGAGTGAGCTGATGTCGCAACTCATCCTCTCCACGGCCGGCGGCGCCATCGGCGGCATGTTCGGCCCCATCGGCGCGATCGAGGGTCAGCTTGCCGGCGCGGCGCTCGGCGGCGCGATTGACAACGCGCTGTTCGGCGCCGGCGATCAGACAAGGAGCGGTCCGCAGCTCGCCGATCTCGATGTGATGGCCTCCACCGAAGGCGCGCCGATCCCGCGCGTCTATGGCCGTGCGCGACTGAGCGGGCAGGTGATCTGGGCGACACCGCTGGAGGAAGTCGGGACGTCGGAGATAGTGCCGACGGATGGTGGCAAGGGCCTCGGCGGCGGGCCGACCGCCACGACCACGACCTACAGCTACTTCGCGAATTTCGCAGTGGGGCTATGTGAGGGCGTGATCGGCCGCGTCGGGCGGATCTGGGCCGACGGCAAGCCACTCGATCTCGAGGGTATCAATTTTCGCGTCTATCGCGGCACCGAAGATCAGATGCCGGATGGGCTGATCATCGCGAAGGAGGGCGCGGGCAATGCGCCGGCCTATCGCGGGCTCGCCTATGTCCTGTTCGAACGCCTGCCGCTGGCGAATCTCGGCAACCGGATTCCGCAACTGTCCTTCGAGATCATCCGGCCGATCGGTCTGCTCGAACAGATGGTGCGCGCGGTGACGCTGATCCCCGGCACCACCGAATTCGGCTATGAACCGTCCACGGTGGTGCAGCTGCTCGGTCCCGGACAATCGGCGCCGGAGAACCGCCATCACGGCTCGGCGCGGTCCGATGTGGTGGCGGCGCTGGACGATTTGCAGGGGCTGTGCCCGAACCTGCAACGGGTGGCCGTGGTGGTGGCGTGGTTCGGGTCCGATCTGGGCGCCGAATACTGCGCCGTGCGGCCGCGCTGGTCAACGCCACCGCGCTGCTTGTGACCTATTGGGGGTTCCGTTTCGGCGTGCTAGGCGTCTATATCAGCGGCCGCACCCGCGAAAAGGTCAGTGCACTCACCGGGCAGGATTCGCCCGGCATGGTCGGGAAGCTGGTCAAGGCGGTTCTGGTCAAAGACGGTGTGAAGAAAAAGTAAGGTTGGCGGCTGCCGCCATTCATGAAGCGTTCACGCGCCCGGGCATCAATTCGGGGTTATGAACGCGGAGAAGTCAGTTGCGCCTGCTCGTTGTCGAAGATGATCCAGATCTCAACCGTCAGCTCACCACGGCGCTGACAGATGCCGGCTATGTCGTCGATCGCGCCTTCGATGGCGAGGAGGGGCACTTCCTCGGCGACAGCGAGCCTTATGACGCCGTGGTGCTGGATATCGGCCTGCCGAAGATGGACGGCATTTCGGTGCTGGAAGCCTGGCGCCGCAACAACCGCATCATGCCGGTGCTGATCCTCACGGCGCGCGACCGCTGGAGTGACAAGGTGCAGGGCTTTGATGCGGGCGCCGACGATTACGTCGCCAAGCCGTTCCATCTCGAAGAGGTCCTGGCCCGCATCCGCGCGCTGCTGCGCCGCTCCACTGGCCACGCCCAGTCCGAACTCACTTGCGGACCTGTGTCGCTGGATACCCGCACCGGGCGCGTCAGCGTCTCCGGCAATCCGATCAAGATGACATCACACGAGTACCGGCTGCTGTCCTATCTGATGCACCATACCGGCCGCGTGATCTCGCGCACCGAACTGGTCGAGCATCTCTACGACCAGGATTTCGATCGCGACAGCAACACCATCGAGGTGTTCGTCGGCCGCATCCGCAAGAAGCTCGACGTCGATATCATCCAGACCGTGCGCGGTCTCGGCTATCTGCTCACGCCGCCGCAGCAGTGAGCGCGGTCAGGATCGTTTTGGCATGATCTTGTCCGAAGACCGCTGCGCACTTTTCGGGATCATGCCCTGATGCGCAACAGCTCGCTTGCAACGCGGCTGTTCCTGTCGGCGACGGCCTGGGTGGTGTTGATCCTGTTGATCACCGGCATCATTTTGTCTTCGGTCTATCGCAGCGCCACCGAGCGCGCCTTCGATCGCCGCCTCAATCTCTATCTCCGTACCCTGGTGGCCGAAGTCGCCAATCCGCCGGACGCGCCGGATCACGAGACGCCGTCGCTCGGCGAGCCCCTGTTCGAACTGCCGCTGTCCGGCTGGTACTGGGAAATAGCGCCGATCGAGTCCGAGAAGACCGAGACCCGCGGGTCGCGCTCGCTATGGGACAAGAAGCTGCCGAAGCTCGAGGACCAGGGTATCGAACTCACGGCGTCCGGCATCCGGCAGGGCTATGTCGATGGGCCCGAAGACCAGCGGCTGCGCATGGTGGAGCGTCCCGTCGATCTCGGCGCCGACGGTAAATTCCGTGTCAGCGTCGCCGGCGATGCCACCGAAATCTTCGAGGAAACGCGTAGCTTCGACTATTATCTCGGCGGCACCTTTGCCGCTCTATCCATCGTTCTCGTCCTCACCACAATCTTTCAGGTCCGCTTCGGCCTCGCGCCGCTGAAACGCATGTCCGATGCCATCGCCGATATCCGGTCCGGCCGCGCCGAACGGCTCGAGGGCACATTCCCCGTCGAGATCTCGCCCTTGGCGCGCGAGATGAACGCGCTGCTCGATGCCAACCGCGCCATTGTCGAGCGCGCGCGCACCCATGTCGGCAATCTCGCCCATGCGATCAAGACGCCGCTGTCGGTGATCGTCAACGAGGCGAACAGCAGGGGCGTCGATCCGTTCGCGACCAAGGTGCTGGAGCAGGCCGACGTGATGCGCGATCAGGTGACGCATCATCTGGAGCGTGCGCGGATTGCTGCGCGCGTCACCATCGTCGGCACCGTCACCGAGGTCGCGCCGACGCTGGAAGCATTGTGCCGGACGATGGAGAAGATCCATCGCAACCGCGGCATCAGCATCGATCTGGACGCGGACGCATCAGCGAAATTCCGCGGCGAGAAGCAGGACCTCGAGGAGATGGCCGGCAATCTCGTCGACAACGCCTGCAAATGGGCGGAGACGCAGGTCACCATCAGCGTCAAGGTCGAGCGCACTGGCGGCACCGACCCGGCGTCGAAGCTGCGGCTCGTCGTCGACGACGACGGGCGCGGGTTGTCGGACACCGAGCGCGCCCAGGTTGCCCGCCGCGGCCAACGCCTCGACGAAACCAAGCCGGGCTCCGGCCTCGGCCTGTCCATCGTCGTCGATCTGGCAGCGCTCTATGGCGGCAGCCTGGCACTCGGCAAGGCGCCGATCGGCGGGCTGCGGGCAGAACTGGTGCTGCCGGGAGTCTGAGTTCCGGCTTGCTTGCGCCCCGATCTCGCCCGAATTATCCCGTTCGTAACGTCTTTGACGTCTCCTGTGTCCCGGTTTGCGTTCGAGGCCTAAAGTCCATGTTCAAGTTCAACGCCTTCTGTGTTGTCGCTGTTGCGCTGGCGCTGGGTGGTTGTGACGTGACCACGTCGGATGGCGGCCTGAGCCTCGGCACCGATACGATCGCCCGGGCCTATACCAGCACCAAGTCGGCCGTTGGCCTGTCCGAGGAGAACGCGGCGACGGCCGTGACCAATGCCGCCTTTGGCGGTATGATCGGCGCCAGGCTCGGAGCCCAGCTCAACGACGAGGATCGCCGGCTGGCCTATGAAGCTCAGATAACTGCCCTTGACCGCGGCGCGCCCGGCGCCCCGGTGCCGTGGCGCAACACCACTTCGGGGCGCTATGGCAACATCGTCGCCGGACCGGCCTACAACCAGAAGGGCCGGGAGTGCCGGGGCTTTTCCCACACGATCACGGTGAATGGCGACCTCAAGACCGCCCGCGGCACTGCCTGCCGCACTCCTGAAGGCACATGGGCGGCGGCCTGATCCCGGTTCCTCAACGCCTTCTTAACGGGGCGCCTGCTACAAAAACCGGTGGCGGTTTTCGGTTGTAGGACGACCGGAAAGCACAGAATTCTCAGGCTGCATGAACAAAACGTCGATCGATCGCTTGCGGGAGTATCTTGCGCAACTGCCTGGGCAGTCGCAGATGCTGCTGATGCGCGAATATGAGCGCGCTATCGAGCGCGGCGAGGACGTCAAGGTCGCCAATTTCGTGCTCGAACTGCTGCGTGGCGTGGTGCGTGGCCACGAGAATGCCGTGCGCCCGCGGGTCGAGGATCCCAGCCGACTGGTGTTCAAGTCGCTCGAGCCGTTCCTGGTCGAGGGCGTCGGCAATGTCCGCCCCGGTCAGATCCGGCGCGCCTCCCTGCTGCCGATCTGGCAGTGGCTGGAGCGCGACGCCGCAGATGCTGTGCGCGAGTTCGAGGCGGTCGTTACCGCATCGCCCGAGCCGGGCGCTTCGGACATCGAGCGCGCCGTCAGGAAATTCCAGCAGGCAGCAGCAGCTGCCATTGCCGCTGTCACGTCGGGCAATCGCGGGGCGGCCCGCATCGGGCCGACCCATGCCGTCGAGGACCTGCCGTCCATCGGCGCGGTGCTGAAGGCGCGCGAACCACTCGACGGCTTTGCCGGCAAGCTGCCGAGCGTGCTCCGCAGCTTCGGCGACTCCCAGATCGCCTCGGTCAACAGCGCGCTGAACGTGCCGACGCTGACCACGCCGCAATTGCTGCCATTCGCGCTGTCGCTGGTGATGCAACGGCTGGCGGCGCCGTGGCAGATCATCCGGCTGGCCGTGAAGATTGCGGCCTCTGACGACGAGATCCGCGTCGCCGCCACGCCGTATGGCGTCGCCGTGACCATGGCGCTGTCCGATCTCAATCGCGTGGCGGCCGAACTGCGCTCCGATATCAGGCGCGGCAAGTTCGACAGCGTCCCCGAACATCTCAAGGTCGTCCATGACGGCGTGCGCGGTCTGCGCACCGAACTCGACATGCGCAACGACTCCACCTGGGGGCGCCAGATGGCGGCGATCCGGGTGGAGATTTCCTCGACGCTGCAGTCGGAGATCGAGAGCGTGCCGGGCAGGGTGCGGCGCCTGCTGCGCCAGCGCCCGGACAAGGACATTGCCGCGACGGCGACGGTCGATTTCGCCGAGGTCGAGGAGACCGTGGCGCTGATCAATTTCGTCGCGGTGTGCCGGACCTATGCCAGCGAACTCGCCATCAACGAGGTGACGCTGCGGACCTATTCCGACCTGCAGCAATATGTCGAGAAGTCCACGGAGTCGCTGGTGCAGTCGCTCCGCGCCGGCGAGCCCCGCGTGCGCAATTACCGGCAGATGCAGGCCAAGGCGGCGATCCGCTTTTGCCAGGTCTTGTTCGGTCAGGAATATGCCTCGCTGATGAGCCGCGCCGCCGAGCAGGCCATGGTCGTGGTGGAGCGCAAGCCGAAGCGGGCCGGCTAGGCCGTTTTGCCTTGACGCGTTTTCTTCGCGCGAACCGGCATCCAGTTCCCCCGAAAACGCCATCGGCCAAATCCTTGATCCAGAACAAGCGGCCGGACGTCGCGATGGCATAAAAGTCAATTGCGCGGCGTCGGTGGCCATGGTGTAACCCGGCAAAGACGTCGTTTAGATCGACTCAAAGATTGCGCCGGAACCCATTGATGGCCTTATGGTTTGTGTTCGCCTTGATGACCGCCGCGGCGATTTTCGCTGTGCTGTGGCCGCTTGGCCGGACCCGCTCCAATGCCGGTGGCACTGAAGCCAGCGTCTACCGGGATCAACTCGCCGAAATTACCCGTGACACCGCCGCAGGCCTGATCGGGCCGAGCGAGGCCGAGGCGGCGCGTATCGAGATCAGCCGTCGTCTGCTGGCCGCGGTCGATGCCGAGGGCGCGGCGGCCGTAGGCAGCAGTCCCGGGTTTCGCCGCGCCGTGTCGCTGGTGGCGTTGATCGGCCTGCCGCTGCTGGCCGTCGGCTTCTATCTGCCGCTCGGTTCGCCTGCCATGCCGGACTTTCCGCTCGCCGCGCGCAACCAGTCGCCCAGTCCCACCCAGCCGCTGGACAATCTTGTCGCTCAGGTTGAGCAGCATCTCGAGAAGAACCCCACCGACGGCCGTGGCTGGACCGTGCTTGCGCCGGTGCTGGCGAAGATCGGCCGTACCGACGATGCGGTGCGGGCGTTCCGCAACGCGATCACCTATGCCGGCGATACGGCCGCGCGCCGTGCCGATCTCGGCGAGGCCATGGCGATGGCCGCCAATGGCGTGATCACCGCGGATGCCAAGACCGAATTCGAACGCGCCGTCGCGCTCGATGCCGGCGAGGTCAAGGCACGCTACTTCCTGGGCCTGGCGGCCGAGCAGGACGGGCGTGGCAGCGACGCAGCGGTGATCTGGCGCGATATGCTGGCAAAGGGACCTGCGGATGCGCCGTGGCGCCCGGTGGTCACGGCGGCCCTGGCGCGCGTCGGCGGCAGCGTTCCGAAATCAGGCACGAACCTGCCGGCGCTGTCGGAAGACACGATCGCGTCGGTGCAGGGCATAAATGCAGGCGACCGCAATGCGATGATCCAGGGCATGGTCGACCGGCTTGCGACGCGGCTGAAGCAGGATGGCAGCGACGTCGAGGGATGGTTGCGGCTGGTGCGCGCCTATATGGTGCTCGGTGAGCGCGACAAGGCAAAGAGCGCGCTGGCAGATGCACGGGAGGCGGTCGGCACCGATGCCGAGCGACTGCGCAAGCTGAACGATGGCCTGAAAGACACGGGGCTGGATTGGTAGACGCATGATGCCGAAAAGTGTGAAGCAGTTTTCGGACAACATCATGCGTCTTGAAGGTGAAGCATGACGCGCAAGCAGCGACGATTGACGATGATCGGTGGAGCGCTCGTAGTGCTCGCCATCGCGGCCGGGCTTGTGCTGAACGCGCTGCGCGACTCCATTGTGTTCTTCTCGACGCCGCAGATGGTTGCCGAAAAGCAGATTCCTGCCGGCAAACGCTTCCGTCTGGGCGGCATGGTGGAGCAGGGCTCGCTGGTGCGCGGCGATAATCTGGCCGTCAGCTTCAAGGTGTCCGATGGCGGCGCAACGCTGCCGGTGAATTACAAGGGCATCCTGCCGGATCTGTTCCGCGAGGGGCAGGGCGTCGTCGCCGAAGGCGCGCTGGATGCGTCGGGCGTGTTCAAGGCCGACACCGTGCTGGCAAAGCATGACGAGAACTACATGCCGAAGGAAGTCGCCGACGCGCTGAAGAAGCAGGGACGCTGGCAGGAAGGCGAGGGCGGCAAACCTGTGATGTCGCAGGGCGCCTCGTCCGCCAAGCCGAGTCTGACGCAATGATCGCCGAAGCCGGACATTACGCACTCGTTCTGGCGCTGGCTTTGGCGCTGATCCAGTCGACCGTGCCGATCGTCGGTGCTCGGCTGCGCGATCCCGCATTGATGAATGTAGCGCGCTCCACGGCGCTGGCGCAGCTCCTGTTCGCCGGGCTGTCGTTTCTCGCGCTGACGACGCTCTATGTGACGTCGGATTTCTCGGTCGCCAACGTGTTCGAGAATTCGCATTCGATGAAGCCGCTGCTCTACAAGATCACCGGCGTATGGGGGAACCACGAAGGCTCGATGCTGCTGTGGGTGTCGATCCTCGCTTTGTTCGGCGGGCTCGTCGCCGCCTTCGGCAATAATCTGCCGCTGTCGCTGCGCGCGCATGTGCTGGCGGTGCAGGGCTGGATTGCCACGGCGTTCTATCTGTTCATCCTGATGACCTCGAATCCGTTCCTGCGGCTGGCGCAGCCGCCGTTCGAGGGACGCGATCTCAATCCGGTGCTGCAGGATATCGGCCTCGCGGTGCATCCGCCGATGCTCTATCTCGGCTATGTCGGCTTCTCCATCGCGTTCTCCTTCGCCGTCGCCGCGCTGATCGAAGGGCGCATCGACGCGGCCTGGGCGCGCTGGGTGCGGCCCTGGACGCTGGTGGCGTGGATCTTCCTGACGCTGGGCATCGCGATGGGCTCCTACTGGGCCTATTACGAACTCGGCTGGGGCGGCTGGTGGTTCTGGGATCCCGTCGAGAATGCCTCGCTGATGCCATGGCTGTCCGGCACCGCGCTGCTGCACTCCGCCGTGGTGATGGAGAAACGTAACGCGCTGAAGGTCTGGACCATACTTCTCGCGATCCTGACCTTCTCGCTGTCGCTGCTCGGGACATTCCTGGTACGCTCCGGCGTGCTCACCTCTGTCCATGCCTTCGCGACCGACCCGACGCGCGGCGTGTTCATCCTGCTGATTCTGTGCGTATTCATCGGTGGCAGCCTGACGCTGTATCTGTGGCGGGCATCGTCGCTGAAGCAGGGCGGATTGTTCGCGCCGATCTCGCGCGAGGGCGCGCTGGTGCTGAACAACCTGTTCCTCACCACGGCCTGCGCGACGGTGTTTATCGGCACGCTGTATCCGCTGGCGCTGGAAATGCTGACCGGCGAGAAAATCTCGGTGGGAGCGCCGTTCTTCAATCTCACCTTCGGCCCGCTGTTCGTGCCGTTGCTGCTGGCGATGCCGTTCGGGCCGTTGCTGGCGTGGAAGCGCGGCGATCTCAGGGGCGTCACACAGCGGCTGCTGGCGGCCGGTATTGCCGCGCTGCTGGCGGTGGCGCTGGTCTGGGCATGGACGACCGGCGGCGCGGCGCTGGCGCCGCTGGCGATCGGCCTCGGCGTGTTCGTCATTGCCGGATCGATCGTCGATATCGCCGAGCGCACCATGCTGTTTCGTCTGCCATTCGGTGTTGCGTTTCGGCGCGCCCGCGGATTGCCGCGCGCGGCCTGGGGCACGGCCTTCGCCCATGCCGGCATCGGCGTGGCGCTGATCGGTATTGTCTGCGAGAGCACGTGGAATACCGAATATATCGGCACCATGCAGCCGAATGATGTGGCCAGGCTCGCGGGCTATGAACTGACCCTCAAGGACGTGACGCAGCGGCAGGGGCCCAATTTCCGTGAAAGCCTCGCGCGCTTCAGGGTAACGCGCGGCGGCGACGACATCGGCGAGATGACGCCATCGAAGCGCAACTTCACCGCGCGGCAGTCCTCGACGACGGAAGCCGCGCTGCTGTCGCGCGGCGCCAGCCAGCTCTACATATCGCTTGGCGAGGAGGCCGCCGGTGGCGCGGTTGCCGTGCGGATATATCACAAGCCGCTGGTGCTGATGATCTGGTGGGGACCGGTGCTGATGGCCTTTGGCGGTCTGCTGTCGCTGTCCGACCGGCGGCTACGCGTTGGTGCACCGAAGCCGGCAAAGGCCCCGCGCGCATTGCAGCCGGCGGAGTGATGGCGTGACACGTATTGTCGCAAGCCTGTTCGCCGTCATGTTTCTGCTCGCTGCGCCGCTGGCGCATGCGGTGCAGCCCGACGAGATCATGAAGGACCCGGCCCAGGAAGGCCGCGCGCGCAACCTGTCGAAGGAGCTGCGCTGCATGGTCTGTCAGAACCAGTCCATCGATGATTCAGATGCGCCGCTGGCGCGCGACCTGCGTCTCCTGGTGCGCGAGCGCATCGCCACTGGCGAGAGCGACCAACAGGTGCTGGATTTCCTGGTGGCGCGCTATGGTGAATTCGTGCTGCTGAAACCGCGGCTCAATCTGCACACGTTGCTGCTGTGGCTGCTGACGCCACTGGTGCTGATCGGTGGCGGTGTTGCGCTATGGTGGCACAACCGGCGGCGAGGGAGTGCAGGCGACAGCGATGACGCCGTGATGAAACTCACCGCCGAGGAAGAGGCGCGGATCGAAAAGTTGATCGCGGCGCAGACCGAGACGAAGTCGACCTAGGCCGGTCGTTGCCGGCGTCTATTCGGCCGGCAATACGGCCTGGATATTCCGACCCGTGCGTTCAATATGCTCCCGCAGGATGCGCGTTGCATCGCGTGTGCGCCGCTCGATCATCGCACGGGCCATCGCCGTGTGTTCTGCAGGCACGTCGCGATCGGGCTTATGTTTCTTCAGGAAAATGCGGCGATAGCGATCGCTCTGGTCGTGCAGCGTCGCACAGAACTGCCGCAGCAGCGGCATCTGGCACGCCGAGATCAGTTCGGCGTGGAAGGCGCGATGCGCAATCTCCCAGGCTTCCTGCTCGGCGGCCGAGCGTGAGCCGCGCTTGCAGCGGCTGAGCTGATGCAGCGAGCCGAGCACGCGTCCTTCCCAGGCGACATCGCCATGTTCGATGGCCTCCTTGATGGCAAGGCCTTCGAGCTCGACGCGCAGCCGAATGATCTCCGTCAGATTGTCAGCCGAGACCGGCGTGACGCGATAGCCGCGCTGATCGATCAGCGCGACGAGCCCGTCATTCTCCAGACGACACAGCGCTTCGCGCAGCGGGCTGAGGCTGACGCCGAAGGCGGTGCGCAGGCGATCAAGATTGAGTTTGCTGCCCGGCAGTAGGTCGCCGCGCATGATGGAGTGCCGTAAGCGGGCGACGAGCGTGGTGGACAATGTGGTCGGGATCGCGGCGGCCGTGGTGGTGCGTGCGGTGCTCATGATGGCTTATCCGATGCTCTCGAAACCGTAGAGCGAAGCCGGATTGTCCACCAGTACCAATTGTTGCGCTTCGGAATCCGGCAGCCAGAGCGGGATGAGATCAACGAGGTCGCCGTCGTTCGGCATTGCGACCGGGCAGATCGGATGTGGCCAGTTGCTGCCCCAGAGAATGCGGTCGGGACGCGCTTCGACCACGCGCGTGATCATCGGCAGCATGTCGCGATGCGGATAGAGCTCTGCAGAGAGGCGATACAGACTGGCGAGCTTGATCCAGCAGCGGTCGGTATCGAGCAATCGCAGCAAGGTTTGGAACGGTTCGGAGTCGACGCCTTCCGTGGCGCTGATCCGGGCGAGGTGATCCAGCACGAACGGACTACGGACCTGCATGAGTTGTGGCGCGACATCGACCAGCTCGCTCGCTCTGTTGAAATGCAGCACGAGGTGCCAGCCGAAATCGAACGTCTCGTCCGCGAGACCCGCTAGATGCGCAAAGGATGCGCCGCCGCTCACGACGGTGGACATCCGGCAGCCCCGCATCCCGCGAAGGTGCATGTCTTCAAGCTCCTGCTGTGGCAGGCCCGATGGAATCACGGCCACCCCGCGCAGTCGTTTCGGATTCAGGTCGAGGGCCGCAAGGGTCGCACTGTTGTCGGTGCCGTGAGCACCGCCATGCACGATGACGGCGCGGTCGATCCCGAGCGTTTCGTGGAGCTGCATCAGATCGTCATAGGTGCAGTCTTCGGGCGTGTAGCTGCGCTGTTCGCTGAATGGAAATTCGGCCTGCGGGCCGAAGACGTGGACGTGGGTATCGCAGGCACCACGCGGCATCACGAATGCCGGCCGCTTCGGATGGCGATCGGGACCGGGGGAGGGCTTCCGTGCGGCGCCAGGCGTTTGCGCACTCATCGTGGCAACTTCCTTCAAATAAGCGATCTTTGTTCGCTGAAAATAAACGGTGGCAATCAGCCGATTTGACGACAGCCTTAAGTAGTGCCAACATAAAATCGACGAAGCAAGAAAAATCGATTATTTGGAGGTTCGCATGCGGCACGTGGTTTCTGCGCTGGTGGCTCTGGTCAGCGTTTCGCTGGTTGGCCAGGTTGCCCATGCAGGGTTTCCCGAACGCGGCATCAAGATCGTGGTGCCGTTTCCCGCCGGCGGATCGAACGACGTCGTTGCCCGCTTGCTTGGCACCAAGCTGCAGGAACTCTGGGGACAGCCGGTGGTGATCGACAACCGTGGCGGCGGGGGCGGCAACATTGGCGCGGATGCCGTCGTGCGCTCGCCGGCCGACGGCTATACGTTGCTGCTGACGGCGCCCGGACCGCTCGCTGTCAATCAGTCGCTCTACGCGCAACTCCCCTTCAATCCCGCCCAGGATTTCACGCCGGTGGCGTTGATCGCATCGGTTCCGATCGTGTTGGCGGTCAATCCGGGCGTGAAGGCCAAGACCGTGGCCGAACTGATCGCGCTCGCCAAGGCCTCGCCGGGCAAACTCAATTTCGGCTCGTCTGGCCTTGGCTCGACCAATCATCTGGCGGGCGAACTGCTGAAGGCGCGCGCCGGCATCGATATCGTCCATGTGCCATATCGCGGCGCGGCGCCGGCGATGAATGACCTGATCGCCGGTCAGATCCCGATGATGTTCGACAACATGCCGGCCGTTCGTCCGCAGGTTCAGGGCGGTACGATCCGCGCGATTGCCGTGGCGGGTGCAGCGCGCTCGCCTCTATTCCCGGAGCTGCCGACCATGGCGGAAGCGGGTGTCACCAATTTCGAGGCGTCGTCATGGTTTGGCCTCGTCGCGCCGGCCAAGATGCCGCCGGATGTGACGAAGGTGCTGATCGACGGGGTGACCAAGGTGCTGAAGGACCCCGACATGGTGAAGCGTCTCGCCGATGTAGGCGCCGAGCCCGGCACGTTATCCGGCGACGCGTTCGCCGCGTTTCTGCGCGCCGAGTCGGAAAAATGGGGCCAGGTGGTCAAGACAGCGGGTGCCAACGTCGAGTAGGACCTCGGGCCGTAATCGATTTGAAAACGGGAATCATATGACGAAGAAAATTGCTGAACTCGACGAGCTGAAATCCCGCTACGAGACCATGATTGGCTTCACGCCGCCGAAGATCGCCAAGCGACTGGAACTGGGCATGCGCGTCGATCCCGCTCTGGTCACGGCGCTGGAGGACTGGCGGATTGCGGCGTTGACGCCGGATGCGCTGGACCAGAAGACCGTCCAATTGATGTCGTTCGCGATCCTGCTGGTCCAGACGTCCGAAGCTGCTGCCAATCACGCAAAGGCTGCGATCAAGGCCGGCGCCACGCTTGAGGAACTGCACGCAAGCGCCGGAATCGCGGCGCTGTTCCGCGGCGTTGCAGCCTTCAACATGGCCGGCGAAATCCTGGCCGGTCTGTTCCCGGAGACGGGTCAAAAGACCGGCGGCTGATACCGCCGCTGTATCTGCCGATACCGGGATAATTCAGGCGCGTTGTCCCCCGCGTCATCCCGCCACACCCCGCATCCGCCAGATTACAAAAGCTTAATTCCCCTGCCAGCCGGCGGTAAGGTGGAAACCTCCATCTTCAGACCACACAAGGCGCCTTGCCCCCCGCGCCGTTGCTCTGGAGATTTTCTCGATGTCCGACCGCCCCACCGATTTTTCCGAACTGCCGTCCTACAAGGCACCCCGCCGCTCGCTGTTCTCTGCGCGCAAGTTCGCGCTGATGGCGTCAGTCGTTGCCGGCCTTGGTGTCGCCGCTTACGGCCTGTCGCCGTCCAATGGCCCCGTCGACATCTTCACCACCACTGCGCATGCGCAGGTCGACAAGCAGGTGAAGTCGCAGGCTGCGCAGCCGATCGGCTTTGCCGACATCGTCGAGCGCGTGAAGCCCTCGGTCATCTCGGTCAAGGTCAACATGAAAGAGAAGGTCGCATCGAAGGATGACGACAACAACAGCGACTCGCCGTTCCAGCCGGGCTCGCCGATGGAGCGCTTCTTCAAGCGCTTCGGACAGGATGGTCTGCCGCCGGGCATGCGCGGTGGTCCGCGTGGTGGCCGCGGCATCGTCAGCGGTCAAGGCTCTGGCTTCTTCATTTCGGCTGACGGTTTCGCCGTGACCAACAATCATGTGGTCGATGGCGCCGACAAGGTCGAGGTGTCGACCGACGACGGCAAGACCTATCAGGCCAAGGTCATCGGCACCGATCCGCGCACCGATCTGGCGCTGATCAAGGTCGAAGGCCGCACCGACTTCCCGTTCGCCAAGCTTGCCGACGGCAAGCCGCGGATCGGTGACTGGGTGCTGGCAGTCGGCAATCCGTTCGGCCTCGGCGGTACCGTGACCGCCGGCATCGTGTCGGCCTCGGGCCGCGACATCGGCAACGGACCGTATGACGATTTTATCCAGATCGATGCGCCCGTGAACAAGGGCAATTCGGGTGGTCCGGCTTTCGACACCTCCGGTGAGGTGATGGGCGTCAACACCGCGATCTATTCGCCGTCGGGCGGCAGCGTCGGCATCGCGTTCTCGATCCCAGCCTCGACCGTGAAGACAGTGGTGGCGCAGCTCAAGGACAAGGGCTCAGTGTCGCGTGGCTGGATCGGCGTGCAGATTCAGCCGGTGACCCAGGATATCGCCGACAGTCTCGGACTGAAGAAGGCGGAAGGCGCGCTTGTCGCCGAGCCGCAGGCCGATGGTCCGGCAGCCAAGGCCGGCATCAAGTCGGGCGACGTCATCACTGCGGTGAACGGCACGCCGGTGAAGGATGCGCGCGAACTCGCCCGTACCATTGGCGGCTTCGCGCCGGGCAACACGGTGAAGCTCAACGTGCTGCACAAGGGTGAGGACAAGGTTCTGTCCATGACCCTCGGCCAGTTGCCGAACACGGTGGAGGCGAAGGCCGACATCGATGGCGGTGACCGCGGCAACGCAACACGCGGCTCGGATGTTCCACGGCTTGGCCTTACGGTCTCACCTGCCAGCAGCGTCGCCGGCGCCGGCAAGGACGGCGTCATTGTGACCGGCGTCGATCCGAAGAGCGCCGCCGCTGAACGCGGCTTCAAGGAAGGTGACGTCATTCTCGAAGTTGCCGGCAAGAGCGTAACTAGTCCCGGCGATGTGCGTGAGGCGATCGTCGCCGCGCATAACGAAAACAAGAACAGCGTGCTGATCAGGGTTCGCTCGAACGGCTCCTCGAAGTTCGTCGCCGTTCCTCTCGCGAAGGGCTGATCACCGCACATGAACGGAGAGTGTCGCCGGCATAGTCGCCCCCGCTGACGGCTCTTTCCAGGGGGCGAGCCACAAACTCGCTCCCACTGCTTCCTTTCGATGGAAAAAACAGCCCCCTTCCGTCGGAAGGCCAATGGGCGGTGAAGTTTCCCCCAGCTTCACCGCCTATTTTCTATCAGAGCCAAGGGGCATTCCGACACCTTGCATGAGAGCCCAGTGCGCGCCATGGTGACCGAGACCCACAAGATCCACAGCGAATCCGATCCCCAGATGCGTCTGCTCATCATCGAAGACGACCGCGAATCCGCCGACTATCTGGTCAAGGCCTTCCGTGAGGTTGGCCATGTCGCGGATCACGCCAGTGATGGCGAGGAAGGTTTCGCGCTCGCCGAATCCGGCGATTACGACGTGCTGGTGGTCGATCGCATGCTGCCGAAGCGCGACGGCCTTTCAGTGATCGGTGGCCTGCGCGACAAGGGGAACCGGACGCCTGCGCTGATCCTCTCCGCGCTGGGGCAGGTCGATGATCGCATCAAGGGCCTGCGCGCCGGCGGCGACGATTATCTGCCAAAGCCCTATTCATTTGCCGAACTGCTCGCGCGCGTCGAAGTGTTGTCGCGCCGCCAGGGCGGTCCCGCCGAAGAAACCACCTATCGCGTCGGTGATCTCGAACTCGACCGGCTGTCGCATGGCGTAACGCGCGGTGGCCAGGAACTGATCTTGCAGCCCCGCGAATTTCGCCTGCTCGAATATCTCATGAAACATGCCGGGCAGGTGGTCACCCGCACCATGCTCCTGGAAAACGTCTGGGACTATCATTTCGATCCGCAAACCAATGTGATCGATGTTCATATCTCGCGCCTGCGCTCGAAGATCGACAAGGGGTTTGAGCGTCCGCTGCTGCATACCATTCGCGGCGCCGGCTATATGGTCCGGGACGGGATGAAGTGAGCGTAGCGACATGCGGGGATGTCGAGATTTTTGAAACGCCGGTCCCCGGATATCGCTCCGCTCTTCAGGGCTACAGGGACCTATCTTCCAGAGACATTCCGTGACGGCCATCGGTAAACTGTTTCGCACGACGGCCTTTCGGCTGACGCTGGCCTATCTGCTGCTGTTCGCGCTGTTTGCGGCATCGCTGCTCGTCTATTTCGCCTGGAATACCCACCGGCTGATCAACGATCAGATCACCACCACGGTCGATGGCGAAATAACCGAGCTGAGCGACCTGTTTGCGCGGCGCGGCTTGCGCGGCATCGTTTTTGCGATTGAGAACCGGGCCTTGCGGCCTGGCGCCAACCTCTATCTGATCACGACACCGGCAGGCCAATCCATCGCCGGCAACGTCTCCTCGCTGGCGCCGGGCGTGATGGCCACCACGGGCTGGTCGGAAACGGCCTATCGTCGGCTCGACGATCCCGACTCGTCCAACCATCGCGCGCTGGTGAAGGTGACGCAGTTGAGCAGCGGCTTCCGGCTGCTGATCGGCCACGATCTGGAAGAGCGCCGGCGCCTGTTCGACATCGTCGGCGATGCCGCGAAGTGGTCGGTGTTGATCGTCGTCGTCCTCGGGCTCGGCGGCGGCATCTTCGTTGCGAGCCGCGTGCTGCGACGGATCGATGCGATGACCGGCACGACACAGCGAATCATGGCGGGCGATCTCTCCGGCCGTCTGCCGGTCGGACGGAGCGGCGACGAACTCGACCGTCTCGCGGAAAATCTCAATGCCATGCTGGAGCGCATTGAAGCGCTGATGACGGGACTGAAGGAAGTCTCGGACAATATCGCCCATGACCTCAAGACGCCGCTCACGCGGCTCCGCAATCGTGCGGAAGAGGCGCTGGCGCGATCCAGCAACGAGGCCGAATATCGCGCGGCGCTGGAACGGACCATCGAGGAATCCGATGGCCTGATCCGGACCTTCAATGCGCTGCTGATGATCGCCCGGGCCGAGTCGGGTCAGGCGCGCGGCAATATGGACAATTTCGATGCCGCCGAGGTCGCCGAGGGGATCCACGAACTCTATGAACCGCTGGCTGAAGACAGCGACCTTACGCTGACCGTCAAGACCGCGACTGCGCCGCTGCATGGCAATCGCGAGCTGATCAGCCAGGCGCTCGCCAATCTCGTCGAAAACGCCATCAAATATGGCAAACCAGCGATCACGGACGAAAATAACGATGGCGCGGGCGCTGCGGCTGCCAGGGACATCGTGATCGAGGCGCGGCGCGAGGGCGATCAGGTGCTGCTCAGCGTGTCCGATCATGGGCCCGGCATTCCCGAAGCCGACCGGAAACATGCGGTGGAACGCTTCGTGCGGCTGGAAGCAAGCCGTACACTGCCGGGGTCTGGCCTCGGCCTCAGCCTCGCATCTGCCGTGGCCACACTGCATGGCGGCGAATTGCAGCTCGGCGACAACCATCCGGGGCTGCGGGTCACGCTGGCGCTGCCTGCGGCGGCCGCCGAAGGCCTTGCAGGCCAAACGGGGAATGTGCCACAGAAGTCGGCATGACCTCAGCCGCAACAGGCGAGGGCCAGCTCGCGCTGGCCGCGCAATTCGTCAGCGGACCGCAGCTGTTCGCCCCCGCCGATGCCGAACGGCGCTTCGGTGAATGGCTCGTCGATCTCGCTCCGGACGATGCCGCCGCATTTCGTGCGGTTACCGGGCAATTCCCGCATGCTCAGGCGATCCTGCTCGGTATTGCCGAGGCGTCGCCCTATCTGTTTGATCTGATCCGCGCCGATGCGGGACGTGCCTTGCGTCTGCTGCGTTGCGATCCCGAGCGCCATCTTGCCGGCCTGATCGCCGAGACCGCAGCGAATGTCGCTGCCGCCGGGGGCGATCCCGATGTCATGCATCTGCTGCGACGGATGAAATCCGAAGCGGCGCTGTTGATTGCGCTGTGCGACATCGGCGGCGTCTGGCCGGTGATGCGCGTCACGCGGGCACTGACCGATCTTGCCGTATCCTCCGTCCAGACGACGGTGCGCTATCTGCTGCGCCAGGACGCGGCACGCAAGCGCATCCTGCCGCCGGATCCCGAGAATCCGGAGCAGGGCAGCGGCCTGATCGTGCTGGCGATGGGCAAGATGGGCGCTGGCGAGTTGAACTATTCCAGCGACATCGACCTGATCGTTTTCTTCGATCTCGAAGCGCATACGCTGGCCGAGGATATCGAGCCGAATTCATTCTTCGTGCGCATCGCGCAGGGCGTGTCGCGGCTGCTGCAGCAGCGCACCGGCGATGGCTATGTGTTCCGCGTCGATCTACGGCTGCGGCCGGATCCGGCCTCGACGCCGGTAGCCGTCTCGACGGCGTCGGCGCTGCATTACTACGAGCGCGAAGGCCGCACGTGGGAGCGCGCGGCCATGATCAAGGCGCTGCCTTGCGCCGGTGACTTCAAGGCCGGAGAGGCGCTGCTGGCCGAGATCGCGCCTTTCGTCTGGCGCAAGCATCTGGATTTCGCCGCACTGGCCGATGTCCATGACATGAAACGGCAGATGCAGACGTTTCGCGGGCAGAATGAAATCTCCGTCGAGGGCCACAATGTCAAAGTCGGGCGCGGCGGCATTCGTGAGATCGAATTCTTCGCGCAGACCCAGCAGCTGATTGCCGGCGGACGTCATCCCGAATTGCGCGTGCGGCCGACGCTCGAGGCGCTGAATATTCTCGCTGCGAGCAACTGGATCACTTACGAGGCGCGCGACGAACTGACGCTCGCCTATGAATTCCTGCGACGCGTCGAGCATCGGCTGCAGATGATTGCCGACGAGCAGACGCATTCGCTGCCCGATGATGTCGGCGCCATGGAACGCTTTGCGCGCTTCTTCGGCTATGAGAGCCGCGAGGCCTTTGCCCGCGATCTTCTGGTGCACCTCAATTGCGTGCAGGGGCACTACGGTCGCCTGTTTGAAGGGGACCCGATCGACGACGCGCATCTTCCGGCTGTCGACTACAAGGCCGGTGCAACGGACCAGCGGTTGCTCGAACATTTCACCAAGCTGGGTTTTCGCAAGCCGGCCATGGTGGCGGAGACGGTGCAACACTGGATGACCGACGACTATCGGGCCCTTAAATATGAGGGGACGCGGCTGGCATTCATGGAATTCGTGCCAGCGCTGATCGCCGGGCTGGCCGATGCCGAAGAGCCGGATCTCGCAGTTATGGCCTTCGACCGGTTTCTGCAGGCGCTGCAGCGCGGCGGCCGGCTGATCTCGCTCCTCAGCCAGCATCGCGATCTCGTCGCTCTGGTGGCGCTGGTGCTCGGCGCGGCGCCGCGTCTGGGTGACATGCTGGCGCGGCAGCCGCAGATCATGGACGGGCTCATCGATCCGCGGTTCTTCGGCGCCATGCCGGACCAGCGCGAACTCTCGACGCGCCTTGCGGCGACCCTCGAAGACGCCAATTCCTATGAAGAGTTTCTCGATCGTCTCAGATTGTTCGGGCAGGAGAGCCTGTTCCTGATCGGTACGCGCATTCTCTCGGGCACCGTTTCCGCGCAGCAAGCGGGGATTGCCTTCGCCGACGTCGCCGAAGGCATTGCACATACGCTGCACGGGCTGGTGCTGGATCAGTTCGTGGCCCAGCATGGCCGCATCAAGGATCAGCAGACCGCCATCGTCGCCATGGGCAAGCTCGGCAGCCGCGAGATGACCGCCGCCTCCGATCTCGATCTGATCCTGATCTACGACTTCGATCATGACGCGCCGGATTCCGATGGACCACGCCCGCTGCACGGCGCGCAATATTTCGCGCGGCTGACGCAGCGCCTGATCAGCGCGTTCACCACGCGCACCAATTACGGCGTGCTCTATGAGGTCGATATGCGGCTTCGCCCGTCGGGCCGGGCCGGTCCGCTGGCGTCGCGCATCGATTCCTTTGCTGAATATCAGGAGACCGAGGCCTGGACCTGGGAGCACATGGCGCTGACGCGCGCGCGGGTGATTTCGGCGACGCCTGCGTTCCGTGAGAAGATCGAACGGGTCATCCGCGACGTGCTGACGCGTCCGCGTGAAACCACGATCATCGCCAATGACGTTGCCGAGATGCGTCAGGCCATCGCCGAGGAGAAGGGCGAAGACGATATCTGGGACCTGAAACATGCCGCGGGTGGCATGGTCGATATCGAATTCATCGCGCAATATTTGCAGCTGGTGCATGCTGCAGCGAAGCCCGAGATCCTCAGCATCAACACACAACAGGTGCTGGAAAACGCGGCGCGGCTGGGCGTTCTGCCGCCATCCGCCGCCGATGTGCTGCGTCCGGCGGTGAGGCTCTATCACGACCTCACGCAGGTGCTGCGGCTATGCGTGAGCGACAAGTTCAAGCCGGAGACCGCAGGCACGGATCTGTTGCGAATGCTTGCACGCGTGAGCAACGAACCGGACTTCTCCTCGCTGCAGGCACGCGTGCGTGAGACGCAGTCTGACGTGCGTCAGGTGTTCCGCGCCGTGGTCGAAGGTCAGACGTAGCCGTATCTGTCGAACCGCGCGGCGCGGGAGGGGCATTCAGCAGCGTTTTTTGCTGAGCGCTAGGCGGCTTCCGCTACGTGCTGGGGCTTTTGCCTGGTCTCGAGCGGGATGGTGACGCAGACTACCGTGCCGGTGCCGAGCTTGGAGCGCAGCTTCATCGATCCGCCGTGCAGGGTGGTCAGCGACTTCGCGATGGCGAGGCCGAGGCCCGAGCCGTGATAGGTTTTGGTGAGCTGGCTCTCGACCTGTTCGAACGGGCGACCAAGCCGCTTCAGCGAATGCGGGGCGATGCCGATACCGCTATCGGCGATCATCAATGCGACGGAGTCGCGCAGGACACGGCTGCGCACGGTGACACGGCCGCCATCGGGCGTGAACTTCACGGCATTCGAGAGCAGATTGACCAGGATCTGCTTGATGGCGCGGCGGTCCGCCACCACCGGCGCATCAGCCGCGATATCGGCGCTGAGCGTCAGATTCTTGTCGTCCGCGCGCCCGGAGACGACACGCAGTGCTTCGGACAGCGTCTGTCCGAGATCGAGGGGCTCGAGGTCCAGCTTCATGCGACCCGCCTCGATCTTCGACATATCGAGAATGTCATTGATGACTTCGAGCAGGTAGTGACCGCTGGTGAGAATGTCGTGGCAGTATTCGGCATATTTGTCGGAGCCGAGATTGCCGAACATGCCGCTGCCCATGATTTCCGAGAAGCCGATGATGGCATTCAGCGGCGTGCGCAGTTCGTGGCTCATATTGGCCAGGAATTTCGACTTGGTCTGGTTGGCTTCCTCGGCGCGGTTCTTCTCGTCGGAGTATTTCTGCGCGAGGTCGGCGAGTTCGAGCGCCTGTTTCTCCAGCGCGGCCTGGGAGTGCTTGAGATCGATGACGCTGGCGCGAAGGCGCAGATCGTTATCGACGAGCTTCCGCTCGTGCTCCTTGATGCGGGTGATGTCGGTGCCGACGGAGACGTAGCCACCGTCCTTGGTGCGGCGTTCGCTGATATGCAGCCAACTGCCGTCCTCGATCTGTGCTTCGAAGGTCCGGGCGCCAGGCGCCGCGCCGCCGGCTTCCGCCAGACGCGAGTGAACCTCGGGCATGCTGCCGACTTCGAGCACGGTCTCGTAGGACGTCCCGGGTGACACCGCCGAGTCCGGCAGCTTGTGCAGGCGCTGGAAATGCGAGTTGCAGAGCACCAGGCGATCTTCCGCGTCCCACAGCACGAAGGCTTCAGGAATGGTCTCGATGGCGTCGCGCAGCCGGACATCGGCTTCGATAGTCTTCTCGGCCAGGCTCTTCTGTTCGGTGACGTCGATGGCAATGCCGATCAGGTGCTGGCTGCCGTCGTTCTGACCCTGGGCGAGTTCGCAACGCAACTGCAGCCAGATCCAGTGGCCGTTGCTGTGCTGCATGCGGAAGGTCTGGTCGATATGACCGATCTTGAAGGAGATCAACTGATCGGCGATCTCGAACAGATTGATGTCGTCCGGCTGCACCAGCGCATTCACTTCGCCGAAGGTCAGGAGATCGCTGCGGCTATCGAGGCCGAGCATGGTGAACATCGACTGCGACCAGAAGATGCGACCGCGTGACAGATCCCAGTCCCACAAACCGCAGCGGCCGCGATTGAGCGCGGTGTCGATGCGACCACGGACGGCATCGTTGATGGCATCGCCTTCACGGGCGCGGGTCGATTGCCAGTGGAACGCAAAGCCGAGGATCAACACCACGAAGCCGGTTGTGGCCGAGAGCGTGATCGACAGCGCGGAGTCCGACCGCCAGATCGGCTCGCCGTTCTCCTGAATGACGACCACCTGACCCGGCAGCGCCTTGACGATGCGGCGGGTTGTCAATGCGTGGCTGTTGTCGGGCAGCTTGGCATTGATGACGTCGAGGATACGATTGGCATTGCCGGGCGTAAGATCGATTGGCACGCGCGCCAGAATGCTCTGGTCAGCACCGAGCACGATGACGTGGCGGCCGCTGGCGATCCCCCAGGATGGAATCAGGCTGGGCAACAGGCTCTGCAGGCGCTCGACGGCAGCAGGACGGTCCTGGCGAATGGTGCCATTGCGTTCGAGACGCTCGGCGAGCAGATCGGCGAGCGCTGCGAGATCGCGCTTCATCGACGACTGTTTCTGACGGTTCTGATCGACCACCTGCACGAAGGCGCCGAAGAAGATGGTAATGAGAAAAGCGATGATGAGTGTAGGAACCGCCCGGCGAAGCGCCGGCTCTGCGATCAGTAGCCTGTGATAGGCCGGCTTCGCAATCGACTGCGCCAATCCTTTGATCGAATCGGATTGGACGCATGCGTTGTCCGCATGCGCACGCGCCATACTTAGCCCCCTCGGAAGAATCTCGCTCGCGTCGCTCGAAACAACTGCCCCGCCACTTCGAATCGCAAGACCAATAAGAATCCACTTTGCGAGGGCTGTCGAGAGTCAACGAAACGTTAACGTGAATTTATTTGTATCCACCGAAGAGTTTCGTCGTTGTTCGCACTTGTGTGAGTCCGAAACAGGAACGCCGCGCATGAGAATCATGCGCGGCGTTGAAATCGAAGACTCGCAGAGCGCGTGTTACAGCGTCACCACGATCTTGCCGAGATGCTTGTTGGCTTCCATGCGATCGAACGCCGTTCCGATGTCGTCGAATGCGTAGACCTTGTCGATCGGCAGCTTCAGTTGGCCCGCTTCGACGGCGGGCCAGATGTCCGCGCGCACCGCGCTGAAGATGTCGCGAACTTCCTGCATCGACCTCGTGCGGAAAGTCACGCCGATATAGTTGATGCGGCGTGCGGCATGGAGATCGAAATTGAAATCGCCATGCGTGCCGCCGAGCCGGCCGACATTCACAATCCGACCCATCACTTTCGTGGCCTTCAGGTTCTGGTTGGCGACGGGGCCGGAGATCTGATCGATAATGAGATCGACTCCGTTCCCATCGGTGGCGTTGAGCACCTGATCGACCCAGCCGGCATCCTTCGAATCGATGGCGAGGTCCGCGCCGAAGTCCTTCAGCCTGGCGCGGCGTGCGGCGTCGGTGGATGAACCGATCACCGTCTTGGCGCCCTTGAGCCTGGCGATCTGCAGCGCCATCAGGCCGACGCCGGAGCTGGCGCCCTGGATCAACACCGATTGGCCCGGCTGCAGTCCGCCATTCGTCACCAGCGCATTGTGCATCGTGGTGATGGCGACGGGCAGGGTGCAGCCATCCTCGAAACTCATGCTGGCCGGCATGTGGAACAGCCGGCCGTGATCGGTGACGGCAAATTCGGCAAAGGCAGCCCCGCCGGACCCCATCACGCGATCCCCGACCTTGACGCCCTTGGCCTCCGGACCAAGCTCGGCAATCTCGCCCGCCCATTCCATTCCCAGCACCGTGCCGACGCCGCCGGCAGCGCCGTGGGCATGGCCCTTGGTCATGCCGAGGTCGGCGCGGTTGAGGCCGCAGGCCTTCACCCTGACCAGCACCTGCGTGCCGACGGGCGAAGGTTTCGGGGCGTCACTGATCGCAGCGCCATTGGCGCCGTAGACATAGGCTTTCATGGCTCTGCTTTCCGTTCCGTTTATTCAGCGGCCTGGCGCTGGCCGCCACCAAGCATGGTTTCGAGGCGTGCGCGGATAATCGTCTCGGCATCATGCATGATGCGCGAGACGAGCTCCTGGCAACTCGGGATGTCGTGGATCAGGCCCTGGACCTGGCCGGCCGACCAAATGCCGTCCTCGGCATCGCCGTGCGAATAGACCAGCTTGCCGCGGGCGCCGGCGACGAGTTCCTTGATCTGCTCGAAAGTGGCGCCTTCCTTCTCCATGGCGACCACCTGCCGGCTGACCGCATTCTTGGCGACGCGCGAGGTGTTGCGCATGGTGCGGAAGATCAGCTCGGTCTCGCGCTCGTCATTGGCGACGATGCGCTCCTTCACCAGCTGATGGATCGGGCTTTCCTTGGTGCACATGAAGCGGGTGCCCATATTGATGCCCTCGGCCCCTAGCGCCAGCGCAGCCACAAGGCCGCGACCATCGGCGAAACCGCCCGAGGCGATCATCGGGATCTTGATCTTGTCGGCGGCGGCCGGAATCAGGATCAGGCCGGGGGTGTCATCCTCGCCGGGATGTCCGGCGCATTCGAAACCATCGATCGAGATCGCATCGACGCCCATACGCTCGGCAGAGAGGCCGTGACGCACGCTGGTGCATTTGTGGATGACCTTGACGCCATGCTTCTTGAACTCGTCGACGTGCTCCTGCGGCTTGTTGCCGGCGGTCTCCACCACCTTGATGCCGGCCTCGATAATGGCCTGGCGATATTCCGCATAGGGCGGCGGTTTGATGGTCGGCAGGATCGTGAGATTCACGCCGAACGGCTTGTCGGTCATGTCGCGGCAGCGTGCGATTTCCTTGGTGAGGTCTTCCGGCGTCGGCTGGGTCAGTGCGGTGATCAGGCCGAGCGCACCGGCATTGGCCACGGCGGCGACGAGCTCGGCGCGGCCGACCCACTGCATGCCGCCCTGGACGATGGGGTGTTCCACACCCGCGAGCTTGGTGAAGCGCGTCTTGATCATGATTGGTCCTCTGTTCCCTCGCAGGCGCATCGGGTGGGCCCGATGTGGCTTGTTGATCTTTCGGGGGCGGAGGATGCCGTTGCACCGGCGGAATGTCCATCGGACAGCCGGAGGTGCGCCATGCGCATTTGGCGGGGCGGGCGCCTAATTCCTATTGGTGGAATTCGTTATGCAACTCGCCGATACCTGCGATCGCGATGGTCACCGTGTTGACCGGCTCTTTCATCACGCCGACTCCGACGGAGGTGCCGCAACAGATCAGATCGCCCGGCAGCAGGGTCATGTCGTGGGAGATCGCCGATACGAGCCGCTGCGCGCTGAAGATCATGTCCGATATGGGATAGTTCTGCCGCTCTTCACCATTAAGGATGGTGCGGATATGGAGCGTCGCCGGATCGATGCCGGTCGTGATGACGGGACCGAACGGGCCGTAGCCGTCAAAACTCTTGGCGCGCGCCCATTGCGGGAAGGTCGCATCGCGGTTGAGGACATCGGACGCGGTGATATCGTTGAGGCAGGTATAGCCAAAGATGACGGCATCGGCCTGATCCGGCGAGATATTGCTGCAGGTCTTGCCGATGACGATGCCAAGCTCGCCTTCATAGGTGGTCTTGCCCTCGTAGCTAACGGGCTTGCGCACGACCGCGCCGGGCGCCGCCATGCTGGATGGCGATTTCAGGAGATAGAGCGGCTCCTTCGGCTCGGGGACGTTCAACTTCGCGGCGAGGGCGTGAAAGTTATTCCAGAGCGCGATCATCTTCGACGGCGCACAGGGCGCCAGCAGCGCAACATCGGAAAGCTTGAGATACTGGCCGGTCGGCTTGGCCGCGCCAAACATATAGCCGTTGTGCACGGCAATCTCGCCATCGTCCGCGAGTGTGCCGAAACACATATGGTCATGATGGCGGAAGCGAACCCAGTTCGTCATCTTATTGCGTCCTGCACTAATAGAGGCCGGCGACCTTGGCGCGCTGGGCGACCAGTGCCAGCACGGAATCGATGGTCGGCGTCGGGATGCCGGTGAGGCGCCCCATTTCCTGCACCACGGTGACGAGCGGATCGATCTCCATCGGCCGCCCGCGCTCCAGGTCCTGCAGCATCGATGTCTTGTGCGCGCCGACCTTGCGCGCGCCGTCGATGCGGCGCTCGACATCGACGCGAAAACCGATGCCAAAACTCTCGGCGATGGACTGCGCTTCCAGCATCATCGCTTTTGACAGCGCGCGTGTCGCCGGATCGGTGCAGATCACGTCCAGTGTCGCATGGGTGAGGGCGCTGATCGGATTGAAGCAGACATTGCCCCAGAGTTTCAGCCAGATCTCGTCACGAATGCGATCGAGGACGGGTGCCCTCAAACCCGCCTTTTCGAACATGGCCGCCAATCGTTCGACGTCGGCGGTGCGCTCGCCCGATGGCTCGCCGAGCGGAAACTTGTCGCCATAGACATGCCGGATCACGCCGGGCGCTTCGATCTCGGTAGCGGGATAGACGATGCAGCCGATCGCACGCGCGGCGCCGATTTCTTCCCACTGCCGCCCGCCGGGATCAACGCTTTCCAGCGCCGTGCCTTCGAACTGATTGCCGTGCCTGTGGAAGTACCAGTAGGGAATGCCGTTCACGGCGGTGACGATGCGCGTCTTCGGACCTAATAGCGGCCGCATCTGTTCGATCACACCGGTGATCGAATGGGCCTTCAGGCAGATGATGACGTAGTCCTGCTCGCCGAGCTCGGCGGGATCGTCGGTGCAGGGGATATGTACGACGCGCTCTTCACCCGAGATCAGCAGCTTCAGCCCATGCGCGCGCATGGCGGCCAGATGCGCGCCGCGCGCGACAAGGCTGACATCGGCGCCAGCCAGCGCGAGCTGAACCCCGAGATAGCCACCAATGGCGCCAGCGCCGTAGATGCAGATCTTCATGAGATGTCACCAAGGCAATGAGCACGGACAAGGCAAAAGAACTGGCATCACGGACCGCTGGCGGTCCGTGTCGATATCGTCATGAAACGCGAAGTGAGTTTGAGGCTAGACCTCAGGCCACCGCGGCATGTGCTTGCGGTGCATCCTCATGGTCGAGAGCCCTGCTGATGTCGCGGATGCTGATCACGCCGATCAGCGTGTAATCGTCGATGACCGGAACGTGGCGAATGTGATGGCCGTTCATCAGGTGTCGCACATGTTCGAGCGTGTCGGTCGAACGGCAGGAGATCAGCTCCTGCACGGAGATCATATCCGAGACCTTGCGATTGACGCCGGCAGCGCCGTGATCGGCGATTGCGCGAACCACGTCGCGTTCGGAGAACATGCCAACCGCGGTGTTGCCTTCGGTGCGGCATACGTCCTTCACGACGAGGGCGCTGATATTGCCCGTCCTGAGCAACTGCGCCGCGACGGCGACAGTCTCGTTCATGCGGACAGTGGCGATGCGGGTGCTCTTCCTACGCAGGATATCTCCGACTTGCATGGCAATAACCTCCCTTGGCTGATCGGCTGAGGATCGATCTTGTAAGCGCAAGATTGGTATACTGTATGCCAGTTGTCAACGCAGAAACGGTGATATAAGGGCCCGCCGATCAATAAAGAAAGTCAGTATTTCTGACGTTTATCGCGTTCCTTCTGATCTCGTGTCTTGCGCCGGCGGTATTCTCACTCGGACGTCTGGCATGCCAGGCGTGGCACGAAAAAGGGGCGCACTCTCATGCGCCCCTCAGACCACTGACAAACCCCGTCGATTTTCGGCGGGGTTTTTCTTTGCAGCTTGTTTTATCAGGCTTGGCCGATTGTT